>NZ_DLTK01000089.1:0-98096 GCF_002500885.1 Brevundimonas sp. UBA7838 | reverse complement strand
AAATCCTACTCCCGCACCCAACTTTGTAGTATTTTCGCCGTCTTGGTTCACCAAGGCGGCGATTTTGCATTTTACGGTCAAGGCAAACTTTCCCCGCTCTTCCAGCGGCGTGACCACGACGGTTTCAGTCAACTTGCGCACCAGGTCCCGGGCCTCAGCCGCTGCCTCGCTGTCGCTGCGATCCAAAGCGCGCTCCAACGAGCCTACGGCTGAGCGATAATGCTCCGTCACGCGCGGGTGCAGGGCGACGACTGACGCCGCCGGCGCTTGGGCCAGCTCTGATTTAATCTGGCTTCTCCGCGCTTTCAGCGCGTCCAGACGATCCTTGACTGCAGCGCCCGTAAGGGAACCATCGGCGATCTGGTCAACGAAGCGTTGGGCGGGGCGCTTTACCTCTTCAAGCTCACTGTCCAGTTTTGATCGAGCCTGGGCAACTCTACGCGCGTTATTCTCCCCTGCCATCCCCGCCTCTTTGATAGCCAGCGCTACACGTTCCGGCGCAAGAAGTCGGTTGTTGATTGCGGCTAGGACGCGCGCTTCGATCTCGGCACTCTTGATCCCTCGGCCATTTGTGTATGCCGATTTTCCGCGCTCTCGTCGCCATGAGCACATAAAGCGTTGGTCGGCGCCGCTTCGGATCATCGGGCCGCCACAAACCCCGCAGGTCAGTTTTCCGCTTAGTAAGTACCGGGGCCGAACGGCTATGCGCGGGGAGGGCCTCCGTGGCGATAAGGTGTTTTCCGCGTAGCGACCCTGAACTTTCGCCCATAACTCGTCGGAGATGATCCGAAGGTGGGGTACCTCGGTCCGGATAATTTCTCCAGGATCCGCCGTTCGCGCTTGGCGCTTTCCTGTGCGTCTGTCCTTGACCCAAGTCTGGCGACCGAAAACCAGGACGCCGCGATACAATGCATTATGGATGACCCCATTGCCGCGCTCGGCATTGCCGTTGATCGTCGACGCGTTCCAGCTTCCGCCTCTCGGGCCGGGTATACTGCGCCGATTCAAGTCGCTTACGATCGCCCGAGGCGATTGGCCGGCGGCGTAGCGCCGAAAGATTTCTCTGACGACTTCTGCTTCACCAGGATCGATATCGCGAAGGCCCCGGATCGGTTCGCCGATGGCGTCGACTTCTCGCCTGGTTTTGTAGCCGTAGACACGGCCCCTAGTATGGCGACCGGAGCGGACGACGCCTTGAAGGCCGCGCCTTGTCTTTCGGCTTGTCTCGCGCAGTTGGAGGGCGTTCATGGTGCCCATCAGCCCAATCTGAAGCTCAGATATGTCGCCTTCGGAGATCGTGCGGATTTTGACGCCGTGAAACCGCAGATCCTCGAAGAGGGCCGCGACATCGGCTTGGGACCGAGAAAGGCGATCTAACGCTTCACAAAGCACGACGTCGAACTCGCCGTTCTTTGCGCCGCGCATCAGGCTGTGCAATCCGGGTCGGTTTGCTGCGGACCCTCCTGAGATGGCTGCGTCCTCAAACGTCGCGACGATCTTGGTCGCCTCCTTCGCTGCAAACGAACGGCACGTCGCAAACTGATCCGCGATCGAAGCGACGTTTTGAAGGTCGGTCGAGTAACGGGCGTATAGGGCGGCACGCATCAGATCAGGCTCCGGGCGATTGAAAATCGCCACGGTGCATATCGAGCGTCATACGCGCAAGGATGCGAGCCAGCTCGTCGAGAAGGGCCTCGGCGAGAGCAGCTCGACTGCTTGGCCATATCGTATCGCACGCACTAATCGCGCGAGCGCTATCAAGTATGCTCCTGGCGTCAGCCAGCGCGCAATTTTGCGAAGGGGGTGAAGCTGTAAGCTCATCGCAAGATTGGCGATGACTTAATGTTGGAGTGGTTAGGGTAAACCTCTCCGTATTGGTCGTGTTATATTCAGATTTGATCATTCCACCTTATTCCTAAAAATAGAAATCCGGCGGGAATCGGTCTTACGGCTTGGTCAGCTTGAAGGCAGGTAAGTTAAGCGAAGGTTAACGTAAAGGCGGGGCTTAGCTGAACAGTTCAGACGGCCCACAGCCAAGGCCGACTGCGAGAGCGTAGACCGCCTTGATGCCGACGTTGCGTTCGCCGCGCTCAATGCCGCCGATATAGTTTCGGTGGAGCCCGGCTCTGTCGGCCAGTTCCTCTTGGCTTAGGCCAAGCGCAATCCGCCGCGACCTGACGGCGCGGCCAAAACTCAGCAGTTCAGCGTCAACTTCCACGCAACCGCACTTGCGGCTGCCGCCCGATCTTCACTACACACTATCAGTGTGATTTTTGCGAGGGGTGTGATGGCTGATTTTGTCGATATTTCCGAGATGAGTTCCGAACTGCAGCTCATGATCGGAACAGGGTCGCATCTGGACCCAGCAGAGCTCGACCCGTTGATCATGCTTGCATCGCTTAGGGTTCTGCAGAACGCCGGCTGGGAAGGCTTAAACGACGACGCACTCACGATCCTTTCGCTATTGCTGATGGTGTGGGTTCGACAGCTACGGGACGATCCCGACAATGGGGGGTTGGTGAAGACGACCGCCGAGGATCTGGCCGACCTTTCAGGATGGCTGGTGGACAGGGTGCTAGCGTCCCTGCAGGCGCTAGGTCCGCATATCCTGATCGATGACCTCGCCCTGTTTGCTGAAGGGGATCTGGAGATTGGCTTGGCGCCTCTGCTCCATCATGGCGGCGCTGACTGCGGCGATATGCTGATCCGGTATTGGACGGCTCACTATGTGATGAGAATGGGGCCCAAGCTCGAGGCTGCCGAGGAGACCGTCGCGGAGGGGTTGGCGCGAGCGAGGGATCTTGTTGGCGCCGAGGAGCGCGTGGCGAGGCTCAAGGCTCGCTGGGACGCCTATCGAGCCCAGCGAGACGGTTTTGCGCACTACACGGTGTACGGCGCCGGCGCGGACCTGGCCGCTTTTGTGGATGATGTCTCGACCCTTGAGGCGTTGAACGACGCAGTGGTTGGTCTGATCGACCCCGCCAATCATGGGCCGCTGTCCTTTGCTCAGGAATGCGGCCTTCTTGCGTGTACCAAGCTTCAGGCTCTCGCGATCAGTGCGGCTGAGCTGCAGCTGAACCCCGTCGAGACGAAGGGCGTTCGACACTGAAAAGCAGGCATTCGGACGTGTGCTCTGGTCGCCGTGCCGCCCCACAGCTTCGGTCACACGACATACTGCCGTGTACGAGAGCCACAGACTTTGTTGGGAGACGCCTGATGATGGACGTTCTTATATTCATGGCCGGTGGGGTCACCGCTGTGTTCATAGCCTGGTTGGTCAAGCCCATTTTTGGAGGGCTCATAAAAGGCATGAATGGCGGGACGAGCCGGCGTAAAAACAAGTCAGAGTAGCAGTTGGCTTCGCGTGTCGGTCGATGTATCGGCCGCGCGTTCCTCCGGTCCGGAGGATGTGCACGCCTTGTCGCGGTAGCCCTGCGCCTACTGGACGAGCGCAGTCGGATCAACGCGAGAAATTTAGGTCAAGATTGCGTGCTTGACTCGTCATGATCGCCGGCTCGGGCCTTTCGATCACACAGCGCTCGCGCCATTTTGGAGATCACCGTCTTGATGGCGAGGACCGCCACAATGGTGAACGAGAACACCAAAGCCATCTGCAAAAAGTTCATCTGAAAGGCTTGCAGCTCAGCGTCGCTCACCGTCGTTCTTCTAGCTGGTTGTGCAGCCAAATCTTCCATCTCAAGCGCCATCCTAATCACAGCCTAGGGGGCGATAGCCCGTGCTCTAAACGACGGAACCAGACGACAAAAAACGTCTAACCCCAGTTGGGGGCCATTAGGAATATCATCCTGTGGAGGATGATGCACACCTTACGCACACCTGCGGTAGTATTAGGTGATTGTAAAACAACAAGAAAACTCGGGCGCAAAATAGGTTACAGGTGACCCAAGAATCTGTAGGGCTGATTTACTTAGATAAAACAGCAGGTTATATGGGTTGCGCGTAACCCATTTAAAGACACACATCTGTACGCCAGCTCAGCTTCACCCTCATCATGGGGGCATGGGTCCTGATCATGAAATGGCGATTTCACGATGGGGATTCTGACCAGTCCTGCGGTCGCTCCTGGCGACTATCGGAAATCGCGCGCCTTCGGCTTGATCGTGTCGAGATGAAGATCGGGAATGTAGATGTCCCGGACCTTGATCGCGCGAGGGGGCGCGTCGCGCGCATCCGGCGACCCGCCGCGATGAAATTCGTCGCCGCGCCCGTGGGGCAGGGGGAAGGCTTCGCCCCGGTCGCCGACCGAAGCGAGCAGGGCCGAAGCATCATGAAGTCTGGTCGCGACGATATGGACGACGTCGCCCTCCCGCTGAACCTTGCCGTCGACGACCAGCATGGACGCCGACAGCACGATGCGGCGCTGCTGTTCGTAGAGGCTGGGCCAGATGACCAGATTGGCCACGCCGGTCTCGTCCTCGATGGTGATGAACATGACCCCCTTGGCGCTGCCGGGCTTCTGACGGACCAGCACGAGGCCCCCCACGCGTGTCAGCCGACCATCGCGCATGGCGGTCCCATCGGAACAGGTCATAACGTGCCGAGCCTGCAGATCGTCGCGCAGGAAGCTCAGCGGATGATCGCGTAGGGTCAAGCCGATGTGGCTGTAGTCCTCGACCACTTCTCGTCCCGGCGTCATCGGCTTGAGGCCAGGATCGGGTTCGGAGATTTCCGGTTTCTGGTCACGGGCGTCGGCGGCGGCGAACAAGGGAAGGGGGTCGTCCCGCAGCCCCTTGATGGCCCACAGCGCATCCCGACGGTCGAGGGAAAGGGCTGGGCGGAAGGCGTCCGCCTCCGCCAAGCGGACAAGACTGGCGACCTGGGCGCCGGCGCGTCGCCACAGGTCGTCGACGGAGCGGAAGGCGCCGTCTGTCCGCGCCGCCAGGATGCGGGCGGCGTCGCCGTTCACCAGGCCGCGCACCATGCGAAGACCCAGGCGGACGGCGAAGCGCCCATCCTCGCTTGCCGGCTCCAGAGTGCAGTCCCAGCGGCTGGCGTTGACGCAGACGGGCCGGATCTCGACGCCGTGCTGCTGGGCGTCACGGACGATCTGCGCCGGGGCATAGAAGCCCATGGGCTGGGCGTTCAGCAGCGCGGCGCAGAAGACATCCGGGTGATGGCATTTGAGCCAGGAGGAGGCATAGGCGATCAGGGCGAAGGAGGCCGCGTGGCTTTCCGGAAAGCCGTAGGAGCCGAAGCCCTCAAGCTGGCTGAAGGTCTTCTCGGCGAAGGCGGCGTCATAGCCACGCTCGACCATGCCGCTGATCAGCTTGTCCTTGAAATGGCTGACCCCGCCGGTGAACTTGAAGGTCGCCATGGCCCGGCGAAGCTGATCAGCTTCCGAAGCGGTGAAGCCGGCGCATTCGATCGCGACCCGCATCGCCTGTTCTTGGAACAGGGGCACGCCCAGGGTCTTGCCCAGCACCTTCTCCAGCTCGGGCTTGGGATAGACGACGTCCTCCTTTCCCTCGCGACGGCGCAAGTAAGGATGGACCATGTCGCCCTGGATCGGCCCGGGACGGACGATGGCGACCTCGATGACCAGATCTTAGAAGGTGCGGGGCTTGATGCGCGGGAGCATGGCCATCTGGGCTCGGCTCTCGATCTGGAAGACTCCGAGCGTGTCGGCCTTGCGGATCATCGCATAGGTCTTGGGGTCCTCGGCCGGAATGGTGGCGAGGTCGAGCGCGATCCCCTTGTGCTCGGCCAGGAGGTCGAAGCCGCGCTTCATGCAGCTGAGCATGCCGAGCGCCAGCACATCGACCTTCATGAACTTCAGGACGTCGATGTCGTCCTTGTCCCATTCAATGACCTGGCGGTCTTTCATCGCCGCCGGCTCGATCGGGACCAGGTCGTCCAGGCGGTCGTGGGTCAGGACGAAGCCCCCGGGGTGCTGGCTGAGGTGGCGCGGGGCGCCGATCAGCTGGCGCGACAGCTCCAGCGCCAGGCGAAGCCGCCAATCCTCCAGATTGAGGTTCAGGTCCGCGACATGTTTGTCCTCGACGCCCTCGCTGGAATAGCTCCAGACCTGGGACGACAGGGTCTTGATCAGGTCCTCGCTGAGGCCCAGCGCCTTACCGACATCGCGCAGGGCGCCGCGCGACCGATAGCGAGTGACGACCGAACACAGGGCCGCATGGTTGCGGCCGTAGGTCTCGAAGATCCACTGCATGACGACCTCGCGCCGCTCGTGCTCGAAATCGACATCGATGTCCGGCGGCTCGCGGCGCTCCTGGCTGACGAAGCGCTCGAACAGCAGATCATTGCGGCCCGGGTCGATCGAGGTAATGCCCAATACGTAGCAGACGGCGGAGTTGGCGGCCGAGCCGCGTCCTTGGCACAGGATGTCCTGGCTGCGGGCGAAGCGCACGATCGAATGGACCGTCAGGAAATAGGGGGCGTAGTCGAGCTGGCCGATGAGATCGAGTTCGTGCCGAAGCGTCTTGCGCACGCTGTCCGGCAACCCTTCCGGATAGCGCTCGGCGGCCCCGGCCCAGGTCAGCTGTTCCAGCGTCTGCCGCGGCGTCATGCCGGGCGTCGAGACCTCGTCAGGGTATTGATAGGCCAGCTCATCGAGGGAGAAGCGGCAGCGGTCGGCGATCTCGACCGAGCGGGAAAGCGCCTCGGGATAGGCCTTGAACAGGCGGTGCATCTCGTGGGGCGGCTTCAGATAGCGATCTGCATGGCGCTCGCGCCGAAAGCCTAGCTCGTCGATCGTGCAGCCGTGCCTCACGCAGGTGACCACGTCCTGCAACAGGCGTTGATCCGGATGATGAAACAGGACGTCGTTGGTCACGACGGTCGGCACGCCCGCCTGGACGGCGAGGTTCGACAGGTCGTGCAGCCGCAGCGCGTCGCCGGGGCGTCGCCGCAGCGTCAGGGCAAGATAGCTTCCCGCAGGAAAGGTCGCCTTCAGCCGTCGCAGATTGATGGCGCAGGCCTCGTCCGTCTCGTCAGGAACCAGGATGGCGATCAGGCCTTGCGCCCAATCCTTCAGGTCCGACCAGTCGAGATGGCATTTCGCCTTGCCGGCGCGGCGTTTGCCCAGGGAGAGCAGGCGCGTCAGTCGGGAATAGGCCGGTCGATCGGTCGGATAGACAAGCACGCCTGTCCCATCGATCAGATCAAGCCGGCAGCCAACGATCAGCCGTACGCCGGCGGCCTTGGCCGCCTCATGGGCGCGCACGATCCCGGCCAGCGAGTTGCGATCGACGATGGCCAGGGCCCCAAGCCCGCACAGCCGCGCCTGTTCGAACAGCAGCTCGCAACTGCTGGCGCCGCGCAGGAAGGAGAAGTGCGAAGTGGCTTGAAGCTCGACGTATGACATAGCGATTAGGCGGCTGTTCGATCTTCCCGACAGCACTCCGGCGAGCCGAATGGCAAGCGTCGCCTTGGACAAATGTTTTCTTTTTGTTCTCGCTTGATATGCAGGCTGCATGTCCGGCGTCGCCACCCGCAAGATCGTCCATGTGGACATGGACGCCTTCTTCGCCTCCGTGGAACAGAGGGATGATCCCGCCCTGCGCGGTCGCCCCGTGGCAGTCGGTCATGCGGCGGCGCGCGGCGTGGTCGCCGCCGCCAGCTATGAGGCGCGGCGGTTCGGGGTGCGGTCAGCCATGCCCTCGACGACCGCCCAGCGGAATGTCCGGACCTCGTCTTCGTCCCGCCGCGCTTCGAGGTCTATCGCGCGGTGTCGGCCCAGATCCATGCGATCTTTTCGGACTACACCGATCTGATCGAACCCTTGTCGCTGGACGAGGCCTATCTCGATGTGACGGCCGATCGGCGAGGCCTCGGGACCGCCTCGGCGACGGCGGAAGAGATCCGGCGGCGGATTCTAGACGAGACCGGCCTGACGGCTTCGGCAGGCGTTTCCTACAACAAATTCCTGGCCAAGCTGGCGTCGGACCAGAACAAGCCGAACGGCCAGTTCGTTGTGGCGCCAGGGCGCGGCGAGGCCTTCGTCGAGGATTTGCCGGTCAGGCGCTTCCATGGCGTCGGCCCGGTGACGGCCGCCAAGATGGAGCGACTGGAAATCCGTACCGGCGCGGATCTGCGCCGTCAGTCCCTGGCCTTTCTCCAACACCATTTCGGCAAGTCCGGGCCCTGGTATTACGCCATCGCGCGCGGGCAGGACGACCGGGCGGTCAATCCGGACCGGACGCGCAAATCGAGCGGGTCGGAAACCACCTTCGCTTCCGACCTGACTAATCCGGACGCGATCGAAGCCGGTGTGGCCGCCATGGCCGACGATGTCTGGGCCTGGTGCGAGAAGACAGGAAGCCGGGGACGGACGGTCACCGTCAAGGTCAAATGGGCGGACTTCCAGCAATCGACGCGTAGTCGGTCCCTGTCCGAGCCCGTGGCTTCCCGCCAAGCCCTGCACGAGGTCAGTCGGCTGCTGGTCCGATCCCTCTACCCGCCAAGCCGTGGCGTGCGCCTTGTAGGGGTCAGCCTGTCCAATCTGGAGACAACCGGGGCCGCGGCGAACCAACTGGCCCTGTCGTGACCGGACTGTCGCAGTTCGATTTGTTCGGCGATGCACCCGCGCGCACGCCCGTGGTGGCGGGGTTCGACTATTGGGCCGACGTTCTGTCGGCGCCCGAACAGGCCGCGCTTGTCGCCGCGCTCCAGACTCTGGCGTTCAAACCCTATGAACATCTGGGCTACTTGGGCCACCGCCGGATCGCCGCTTTTGACCGCAAGGGGGATGGGCCGGAGTGGCCAACGTTTCTCTCGACCCTAATGGCGCGCTTGGCGGGTCGTCTCGATCTGGACGGCGCGGCGTTCGTCCAGGTCCTGGTCAATGAATATGCCCCGGGTGCCGGCATCGGCTGGCATCGCGACCGTCCTGTCTATGGCGAGATCCTGGGCCTGTCCCTGCTGGCGCCCTGCGTGATGCGGCTGCGCCGACGCGAGGGGGCGGGTTTTCTGCGGCGCAATGCGCCGCTGGCGTGCGGCTCGGTCTACCGGTTGTCGGGAGAGGCGCGCAGGGACTGGGAGCATTCGATCACGCCGATGATGGCCTTACGCTATTCCGTCACCTTCCGGACCCTGGCCGCCTGAAGACTGCGGGGGCTGCCGCCGGACGTCATGTGTCCGGATCGGCTTAGTCAGCGAGGTCGATCCAGGCCGGCGCATGGTCGCTGGCGCCCTCGACGCCGCGGACCGCGCGATCGACGCCGGCGTCGGTTAGGCGTTCGGCCGCAAGGCCGTTGAGCAGGAGATGGTCGATGCGCAGGCCCGCGTCGCGGGACCAAGCCTCGCGGAAATAGGACCAGAAGGTCCAAGGCGGCGGATCGTGCGGGAAACGCTCGCGCAGGGCGTCGGTCCAGCCCTGGTCCAGCAGGCGCTTGAAGGCGGCGCGGCTCTCGGGCTGAAGCAGGGCGTCGGCCTTCCACGAACTGGTGTTGTAGATGTCGGCGTCGGTCGGAACGACATTGTAGTCGCCGGCGAGCACGACCGGCGCTGCAGTGGCGTAGAGGGTCCCCGCATGGGCGATCAGCCGGTCGGCCCAGGCGAGCTTGTAGTCGAACTTGGGCCCGGGCCTGGGATTGCCGTTGGGCAAATAGAGGCAGCCGATCAACACGCCATTGACCGCCGCCTCTACATAACGGGCCTGAGGATCAGTGGCGTTGCCGGGCAGCCGGCGTCGGGTCACGACCGGCTCGCCGATGCGGCTTAGGATAGCGACGCCGTTCCAGCGCTGTTCGCCAACCCAGGCCGCATCGTAGCCGGCCGCCTTGATCTCGGCATTCGGAAATTGGCTGTCGGTCGCCTTCAGCTCCTGAAGGCAGACCACGTCCGGCTGGGCCTGTTCAAGCCAGGCGAGGAGATTGGGCAGGCGACGATTGACGCCGTTGATGTTGAAGGTGGCCAGCCGCATCCCGTCACGGCGTCCGCAGGGCCGCCAGGGCGGATCGCACATGGGGTGCAAGGGTGTCGGCCATCTTGCCCACGCCGGCGGCGTTGGGATGGATCCGGTCCGGCAAGACATAGGCCGGCTGCAACGCCACACCCTCCATCAGGAAGGGCATCAGGGGCACGCTCGCTGCGCGAGCGACCTCGGGGTAGACCGCATCGAACGCCCAGGCGTAGGCGCCGAACCAGGGCGGCGCCCGCATACCGCACAGCAGAATGGGGATGCTGCGCCGATGGAGTTTGTCGATGATCGACAGCAGATTATCCCTGACATGATCGGTCGGGCCCAACTGCATCATGTCGTTGGCGCCCAAGGCGACGACGCAAAGATCCGTTTGCGCCGGCACGTCCCGATCGAGCCTTTGCAAGCCGTCCCCCGTCGTGTCGCCGAATACGCCCGCGCCGATGACGCGAACCAAAGGCGTTTCGCTCGCCAGTCGCGCCGCCAGTTGGCGCGGCAAGCTTTCAGCCGACTTCAGGCCGTAGCCTGCGGTCAGCGGGTCGCCGAGAAGCGTTACGACACGCTCAGCATTGCCCATAGGCGGCGCTCCTGTCAGCGTCGAATGTGACAGGCAGGCCGAAACCGGATCTTGGGCGGTCGGAGTGCAGCGGGTCATGCGTCATGGCCTACCCAAAGTAGGCCGCACCTGTCCTGTTCCTCTCAGGTCGTCTGAAAACAATCCCCAACTTCGGCCGTGATGCGCTCGTCTGGCTGTCGATCGTCCACGGCAGTAAGGCTTTAAAGAAGGCCGTTGATCAGCCGTGCGGCTTCAGTACGACCTTCGTCCATTCGTTCGGATTGTCATGGAAGTTCTTGTAGGCCTCTGGCGCCTGCTCCAGCGGGAGACGGTGGCTGATCAGATCCGTCGTGTCGATCTTGCTGTCCATGACCAGCTCAAGGAGCTGCGGCAGGTATTTCTGCACATGGGTCTGGCCGGTCTTGATCGTCAGACCCTTCTGCATGAGGGCGCCGATCGGCAGCTTGTCGCCAATCCCGCCATACACGCCGGGGATTGAAACGCGACCTCCCTTGCGACACGCCATGATCGTCTCGCGCAGGACATGTTGGCGATCCGTTCCCAGCTTCGTTTCTTGCTTCACCGCATCGATGATGTTGTCGGGCGAAAAGCCATGCGCCTCCATGCCGACGGCGTCGATGCAGGCGTCCGGCCCGATGCCGGCGGTCATCTCCATGAGTGCGTCTCGAACCTTGACCTCGTGATAATTGAGGACTTCCGCGCCGTTCGCCTTGGCGAGCTCCAGTCGGCGTGGATGATGATCGATGGCGATGATGCGGCCGGCGCCCATCAATCTGGCGCTCTTGATGGCGAACAGGCCGACGGGGCCGCAGCCCCAGATCGCCACCGTGTCGCCGGGTTCGATCTCCGCGTTCTCGGCCGCCATCCAACCCGTGGGGAAGATGTCGGACAGGAACAAGACCCGCTCATCCTCAATCCCGTCCGGCACCACGATCGGGCCGACATCGGAATAGGGGACGCGGACATATTCCGCCTGACCGCCCGCATAGCCGCCGGTCAGGTGTGAATAGCCGAACAGGCCGGCTGCCGGATAACCGTAGGCGATCTCGGACGCGTCGGATTTGTCGGCGGGATTGGAGTTGTCGCAGGCCGAGAATTGCTGCTTGCCGCAATGGAAACACGAGCCGCAGGCGATCACGAAGGGCACGACGACTTTCTGGCCGACCTGAAGGCTTGTGTTGCCACGGCCGATCTCGACAACCTCGCCCATAAACTCATGGCCGAGGATATCCCCATTGGACATGCCGGGGATCACGCTGTCGTAGAGGTGCAGGTCTGATCCGCAGATGGCGGTCGCCGTGATCTTGATGATCGCATCACGGGGATTGACGATCTGAGGATCGGGGACCGTGTCCACCTGAACATTGTGTTTGCCGTGCCAGGTCAGAGCGCGCATGAGAATTCCCTCCGGGATCAGAAATGACGATCGGCGCGCGGCGCCGCGTCGGGGGCCTTGGACGTCGAGATTTCGCCCGTCTCCATCAGCTGTTTGAAACGTCGCAGCTCGCGCCGGGCCTGGACCCGGGGCTCGCGCTGCATCACCTTGGCGACCAGTTTGCCAACGGCGCCCGCCGGCGGGTCATAGCTGATCAGGATACGCACCTCGGTTCCACGGCCAAAGGCGTTGTCGCGAAACTCGATCCAGCCCTGGTGATCGACGTCGCTGTCTTCTGTGGAGCGCCAGGCGATGTACTCGCCGGGACGGTCTTCGGTGATCTCGCTCACAAGCTCGATCTCCGCACCGGCCGGGCCGGCGACGCTCCAGCTCGATCGTGGGGCGTCCAGAAGATCCACCGACCTCACATTCTCCATGAAACTGGGCAGGTTTCGAAAGTCGCGCCAGTAGTCATAAAGCCGTTGACGGGGCTGGTTGATCATGACGGCCCGAATGCTGGTGGAGTCGTAGGCGCCTTCGACATAGTCGTCGTCGTGGAAGGCGGGTGACTGAACGTCGGCGTATGTCGAAAGGGGGGCGGACATCGTTGATGCCTCCTTGATGTTAAACGGTCGGGATCAGGCGGCTCGAGACTGGGGCGCGCCAGCGTAGCGTTCGAACTCTTCGGCGTAACGCGAGGCCAGACGGATCTGGTGGTGACCCTTGGCCTTCAGCGTCAGGAACCAATCGCTCTCTTCCTCGAACATATGGGTGAGAACGGCGCCTTCGATGTGCGCCCACTTGTCCAGCCAGGCGGGCTTCGAGGGCGCGATGTTTTCAAGCTCCGCCATCTGAGCCTTCGTGGTCGTCTGCTCGAGATAGGCGTGGGCCGCGTGCATCTTTTCGCCGGCCTGACCGAGGGCGGGATAGAGGACCAGCTCCTCAGCCAGCGCATGGCCGTTCAGCACGACGGCGAGGACATCGCGAGCGGCGTTTCTTTCGACAGCGGTCTTGGCCGTTCGGCCGCAGGCGAAGGCGGCGCGGATGGCGTCATGATGATCGAGCACTAGCGAAAGCCAGTCTCCAGCCTGGGAGGCGGCGCGTGCCTTTTCCGTCGCCGCCTTGCGCGTCTCGTCGTCAGGCTGCGGGGTGACGGCGGCGAGCGCCTTGTCGATGAGGGACATCAAACCTCCCGTGAAAGAGGGTTCAAGAGCCGTTGGGAGTTGTCCGTTCCGCCTGTCCAATAACGGGCACAACAGGTGTCCAGCTCGACAGTAAAACGATCCAAGGTCCGAAAACCGACCTTTGGAACAGCACTCGGAATGGCCCGGTTAGCTCGGCTTCAACCAAGGAGCCAACCATGTTCATGCATAACAAGCGCCTGATGTATACGGTCAGGGTAGCCGAACCGAACCCGGGTCTCGCCACCCTGATGCTTGAGCAATTCGGAGGGCCGCAGGGCGAGCTCGCCGCCGCCATGCGCTACTTCACACAGGCTTTGGCGGACGAAGATCCGGGCCGCAAAGACATGCTGCTCGACATCGCCACGGAAGAGTTAAGCCACCTCGAAGTCATCGGCTCGATCGTGTCCATGCTAAACCGGGGCGTGAAAGGCCAGATGGCTGAAGCCGCGATGGAGGAGGCGGATCTGTACGCCTCGCTGAACAGCGGCGGTGAAAGTCATACGACGTCCATTCTCTATGGCGGCGCGCCGGCCCTCATCAACTCCGCCGGTGTCCCGTGGACCGCCGCCTACATCGACTCGATCGGCGATCCCGCCTGCGACCTACGCTCCAACATCGCCGCCGAGTCCCGAGCCAAGATCGTCTATGAACGTCTGATCAACTGCACGGACGATCCCGGCGTGAAGGACGCGTTGAACTTCCTGATGACGCGCGAAGTGGCGCATCAGAAGTCCTTCGAGAAGGCCCTCTACGCCATGGAGCCGAACTTCCCGGCAGGCAAGCTGGTCGGCCTGCCTGCCTTCGCTGACAAATACTACGACATGTCCCAAGGAGAGGGCGATACCCGCGGTCCCTGGAATGAGGGTGAGCAATGGGAGTTCATCGACGACCGTGAACAGCAGGGCGCCGTGGACGGCGGCGACGGCTCCGCCAGCGTCTCACTGGGCGAACGGGACGCCGCCGCTGTCCAGGCCTTCGCGGCCCGAACAGCCTCTGACGCCGACAGCAATCCTGTGACCGGCGCTGATCTAGGGGCGGGACCTGGGGCAGGGACCACGACCGAACTGATCGAGGACGAAGGCGTCAGTTAACCCATGTAAGTGCGCTACGCCCGGAAAGTCGCAGGATGCGCCTATGCTCGATCCTGCGACACCGTCCGGCGAAACCCCGCCATGTCTAGAGCCGCGCGAGGAAATTCTTTCGTTGTGGCGGGCGTTTGATCCGCTCTCCTTCGAAAGTCGCAGTCGCGCGCTACGCCTGGGAGAGATCATTCCCGTCGTGTCGGGCGGACCCTATCGTCCGGATGGCGAGATCGCTGTCGTTCTCGACGGTTGTCTTCTTCTTGATGACGGGAAACGAGGAACCCATTGCGGCGTCGCTGCGGCGGGCGATCTGATCGACATCGCAGGGGGAAGCCAAGGGCTTTGGCTGTCGAACGGCTTGGTGTACCGGGCGCCCGTGGCGGCCTTCTGCCGGGAAGCGGGTGAGGAAGGCGTTCAATTTCTGCTTGCAGGCGGCCTCAAGCGACTGAAGTCGATGGAGGCGCGGTTGAGGTGCGCCATGTCGCATGGGGCGGTCTCTCGCGTCGCCAGCTTTCTTCTGGATATCCATCGCGCTACCGGTGGCTTTGAGATCGCGCTGTCACAATCGAATATCGGAGCGTTGCTGAGCCTGCGCCGATCCAGCATCAATCAGGCGTGTCAGAGCCTTCGCGCCGCCGGCGCCCTACGCACCGTGCGGGGACGAATTCTTTTGAAGGATGAGGCCGTTCTCGCGAGCCTGGCCTGCTGTCACTATCGTCCACGGTCTCCAGCGTTCGCCGAAGCCATCGCGGCCGAGGCGGCCTAGATCAGGCCGTCACCGGTCTCGGACCGGTGCGCCGAATACATAGATGCCGGCATGGACGAGCTTTGCGATCAAGTCGGGCGAGAGGAGCGACGGGGCTGAATCGACGTCGGCGATCCACCGACCATCGCACCACAGGGCGACAGCCTGACCCATCGCTTTTGCGCGCTGAGACGCCTGGGCCATGGCGTCAGCCATGTCGTTTGAGATGAGGGTCTCAGGCTCTCCGCCATCACGGTAACGGATCTGATAGCGCAGAACGGGAGGATGGACGGTCATGCCACCCAGACCTCCAGCACCTCTCGGCATTCGGCAGTTTCGACCTGGAGACTGAAGCGGTCGCTGTAGAGCGCCAAAAGGTGGTCGTGAGGCTGATCAGCCGAACTGCAGACCCCGTCGCTGACCACCACGATACGATAGCCCAGATCGATGGCTCCGAGCACGGTCGAGAGAACGCAAACGTCAGTTTCCGCGCCCGTTACGACGAGCGTATCGACACCCTGATCTTTGAACGCCTTGTGGAGGTGTGTGCCTGACCAGGCGGAATAGACCGTTTTGTCAATGATCTGCGCAGGCGGCGCGAACCGCTGAAGCGGAAGCGCCAGATCCAACATCGCCGGATCGAGAGCGTTCTTCGTCATGGTCGACCAACGCCGCCAATAGTCGCGCCAGGCGCCCCCCGCCTCATCGGGCGTTGCGGCGGGGATTAATCGGGTGAACCACAGCCTTTCAGGCCTTGCAGAACATAGCGCCTCGATGGCCGGAAGGGTTTTGGCTGCCCAAGGCGTATGCCATTCGGTCCCTTCCACGAACATGCGTTGCATGTCGATGCAAAGGTGCGCCGTTGTTTCCGGAATGCGCGTCTTCAGGCCGTGTGTCACGGCCTGAGCCCCGGCGTCTCTTCACCGCAGTGGTGTTCGCTCTCGCCCAGCTCGACTTCGGTGCGGGAGACGACCTCCTCCTGTCCCGCGTCGAGTATTTCGTCCTCGGGGCCGCCTAGACCGCCCTGCGCCAAGCCGCGCGTATCATCAATCTTGTCCCTGTGTGGCGTATGTCGGGTCATGTCGCCTTCTCGCCGGATCAAAAGACAACCAATCCTGGTGCGTCCGCTCAGTTTCATAGGTCCGATTTTGGACAGGCTTCTAGCCTGTCGAGAGTACCCCCCGACGGCGCGTCGGACAGCCCTTTACATGGGTTAGTGCAGGCATGCCGGGTTTGGGGGAACGCGAGGCATGGATGAGGACCTGCCGCCCCCAATCGATTCGCCATCCGATGCGCCGGGCCGGCTGGGAGAATTCGTCGCGCTGTCGTCTCGCGAGCGTTCGGCGCTGGCCGGGCTTCTCGAGCCGGTCCAGCATTGGCCTCGCCACCATGTGTTGCGTCATGAGGCGGCTGAACCTTCGCATCTCTATCTGCTGACTCAGGGCTGGGTCGCATCGTCCATCGCGCTTGCATCGGGCAAGCAACAGATTGTGAAGGTCCATCTTCCGGGCGATCTCCTGGGAGCGCCGAGCCTGTGCCTGACGACAACGGTCGACTGCCTGACCGCCATGACGCCCATCGCTGTGCACGCGATATCGAGGTCCAGGCTGATAGCGACATTTGAGGCCTATCCGCGGATTGCGCTTTCGCTCTTTCTGAGCGCGCAGAAAGAGCGTGTCGCGTTGATGGAAAGTCTGGCCGTGGTTGGTCAGGCGCCCGCACACGTTCGCATCGCCGCCACGCTGACCAATCTGTTCGATCGATTGTCCGAACGCGGCGATGCGCCGGGCGGCATGTTCCATATGCCTTTGACCCAGCGCGATCTCGGCGACCTGATCGGGATCACGCCGGTGCATGTGAACAGAACCCTTCGCGAGATGGATCGCCTGAATCTGATCAAACGGTCCGACCAGACGATTTCCCTGATCGATGTTGATCGGCTTCGCCGTATCGCTGGGCTGCCCGTCAGGCGCTATGTGTCCGGTCCCAACCGGATCGCGAGCGTCTGACGCCGCAGGCGCGGAGATGGAGGCGCAGCGGCCGCGCGCTAATGAGCTTCGGATGGATTTAGGCCGTCCGCCGTCTCGCGATCGGCGCGCCGCTTGAGGACCTAGACAGCTTCAGATCGAGATAGGAGGCGTCGAAGGCGACGCGCTCGGTCAGCGCCGTCCAGTCGTCGATCGACACCTGACCATTCCGCCATCGCACCAGGCCCGTGTCGCGAAGGACCTTGAGCGAGCGGTTCACGTGGACGCTCGACATCCCCAGCATGTCCGCTAGGTCCGATTGGGTCAGAGGGCATTCGAAGGTGTGGTCTTGGGCGAGGGCTACGGCTTCCAGACGGAGGTAGAGTTCACAGATCAACTGGCCCAGTCGTGTCCCTGCGTCTCTGCGTCCCAGCGCCACCAGCCACTGCCGGTGGATGGCCGCATCTATCAGCGTTTCAAGCCAAAGCGCCCGCGCAAGGCGAGGGGCGTGTTCCGTCACGCGCCTCAAGTCGGCGTGCTGGACAACCGCAACGGTGACGTCAGACAAGGCTACCAGGCTGTGATCCATCGTTTTCAGAAGAAAGCCATGCAGATCGATGAAGTCCCCGGGAACGCTAATCGCTGTGATCTGACGACCGCCGTCCGCCAGGGTCGAGACTCGGCCGACAAATCCCGAGAGCAGCAGCGTACTGAACGTGGGTCGATTGCCCTCTTCCACCAAGGCTTCGCCGGCTGCTGCGCGACGGCGCCCACTTAGGAGGCCTCCAAGCCGTCCGCGATCGTCGTTCGAGAGGTCGCCGAGGCGATGAAGCTTGGCATCGATGAGCGATTCCACGGACGTCATCCTTGCGAACAGAGGCGTCGGGACGCTGCGGCCCTTGTCACAGGATCAACGCGACGTAGCCGAGGACCGGCTCGCATGAGGGTCATCCGTCCTTGGCGCCGAATTCGACGAATGCGGCGCGTATCGTCTGTTCCTCGTCATCGGTTTCTGCAGACACGACGACTTTGACACGGCCGGCGATCGGCACGTCCGACCGAGAGTCGACGCTGGGGCTGTCGCCTTCGACGTCTCCGCCCGAAGGCCTGTCTCCAACCGTGTTCGCCTCGCCTTCAGGAGCGACCTGAATGGCGTCTCGTTCCATGCCATGGGTTTGGACAAGCCGTTCGACCACGAGCTCGGCGTCTCTACGTGTTGCGAATGTGGAGGCGACAAGGTTGGTCATGGTTGGGTCCTCTTAGTTCGTCCACTGAACGCGCTGCGTAGTTTATCGCTCCAAAGCTGACTGCTCTCCGCAGCCCTCGCGCGATTGCATCGGATCATCTCGACCAAATGCTCTTGGTTCTGCTGGCTTCAAAAGCCGAACGCCTCCCATCTGCTTGAGACCATTATCGCACACAGGAACGAATAGCCGCGGCATAGCTTTGACCTTCAGGCTTTACGCCATGGACCGATCCGAGGGGGGTCGGGTTGTCGATCACGGCGGTATGGATGCGCATCGGCGTCATCGCACATCTCAAATATCCGATCGCAGAACCCTTCGCCGGCGGGCTGGAGATGCATACCCATCTGCTCTGTCGCCAACTGCGGCTGAACGGTCATGACGTCACGCTGTTTGCAGCGACCCTGTCCGACCCCGCGCTCGGTCTGGAGGCGATCTGCGAGCAGACGGAAATCGCCAAGGTCGGGACTGCGGAGGCCGGCGACGTCGCCTTCTTCCGAGAGCATCATGCTTATCTGTCGTTGATGAGCCGGCTTCGACGCAGTTCATTCGACGTCATCCACAACAACAGCCTGCACTATCTGCCGGTCTCGATGGCGGAGACCTTGCCGATGCCGATGGTCACTACGCTCCACACGCCACCCTTTTGCTGGCTGGAAAGCGGTATCCGCGAAACGAGCGCACCCTTCGCGCGGTTTGTCGGCGTTTCCGAGGCCATGCGCGAACAATGGAGCCGAGTGCGGCCGATCGATCAGGTCATTCTGAACGGGATCGACCTGGAGCGCTTTCAGTGGCGTGCGCGTCACGACGAACCTGGGCATTTGATCTGGTATGGGCGGATTGTGCCCGAGAAGGGTCTGCATCTGGCGCTGGACGCGGCGGCATTAGCGGGTGTCGCCCTGCGGTTCGCGGGCCCGATCCTGGATCAAGCCTATTTCAATGCCGAGATCGCTCCGAGGTTGACGCGCGAAACCACCTATCTCGGCCACCTCGATCACGAAACGCTGTCGAAGGAGATTGGGCAGGCGGCCGCCTTCGTCTGCACGCCGCGCTGGGACGAACCCTACGGGTTGGTGGTGGCCGAAGCGCTGGCGTGCGGCACGCCCGTCGCTGCCTTCGCGCGCGGCGCCATTCCCGAGATTCTGTCTCCCGACTGTGGCGCCTTGGCCCGTCCGGACGATGTGCAGGATCTGGCGCGCGCGATCGCCCGGGCGGTCGGTCTGTCTCGGTCGGCCTGCCGCGCGCGCGCGGAAGCGGTCTGCGATGCGCGCCGGATGATCACCGCCTATGAAGAACTCTATGGCGAGATGATTCAGGCGGCTGCGGCAGCGCAGATGCAGGCCAATGACACGCTGGAAGATCGGCTGATCGCATGACGGGCGAACCTGCCTTCTGCGTTTGCGTGCCCGCGCGGAATGAGGAACGGCGTCTTCCCGTGCTTCTGGCCGCCCTGGCCGCGCAGAATCTTCCGGGCAGGATTTCGGTCGCGCTCTGCATCAATAACTCGACAGACGGTTCGCTCCATCAGGCGCAGGCAGCGGTCCCCCGGTGGAAGGATCGACTGGACATCGTCGTCGATTTGCAGACCTTCCCAGAGCATCGCGCGCATGCCGGCGCAGCGCGGCGCGCGGCCATGTCCGCCGGTCTCGAGCGTGTCGCAGATCAACCCAATGGCGTTCTGATCTCGACGGACGCCGACACACGACCACCACCGAACTGGCTGTCCGCCAATCTCGCAGCCATCGCGGATGGAGCGGATCTGGTGGGCGGACGACTGGTGTTGGATGAAGCGGAAGCGATCTCTGCGGATGTCGCGGCTCTGCGCCAGATGTGGGACGCCTACTGGCGTGAAGTTCGCGCGATTGAGGACGAGATCGACCCTTCGCCGCATGATCCGGCGCCCAGACATGGCGATCACACCGGGGCCAGCCTCGCCATCACGGCGGCGGCCTATCTGTCAGCCGGCGGGGTGCCCGAACAGCCGACGGGCGAGGATCGGGCGCTTGTGATCGCCGCTCAAGCGCAAGGGGCCAGGCTTGTGCATCCCTTGGCGGTGTGGACCCGAGTGTCGGCACGAACGACGGGCCGCGCCGCCGGGGGGATGGCGGAGGACATGAGCCGCTTGTTCGATCAGGCGCGGAACGGCGGTCCGATCATGGCGCCGGACCTTTCGCATTGGCGGCAGCGGGCGAGGTGGCGCCGGGGTCAGCGTCACGACGCGGCGAGCGCCAGGCGGCTGTCGGCATTGGAAACCCAACTGCCCGCCATGCCGCTCGATATGGATTTACGAGAATGGGCCGACGGCGTTGAGAGAGCCGCAGCGTGAGGGCTTCGATCGGATACTATGTCCATCACCAGGGCGACGGCCACCGCCAGCGCGCACTGGAAATCGCCGCCGCTGCGCCCGAGCGATTTGTCCTGCTTGGAACGGGATTGAAAGGACGAACCGAAGACATCGCCTGCGTGGATCTGGAGGATGACAGGCCCCACGACGAAGACTGCTTCTCCGGCCGTGACGAGGCGCCTGTCCGGCCTGAGGCGCTGCATTACGCCCCCTATCACCATGCAGGCGTCCGGGCGCGGACCGCCCGGTTCGCCCATTGGATCAGCGAAGCCAGGCCGGCCTTGATGGTGATCGATGTGTCGGTCGAAATGGCGATGCTGGCCCGGCTGTGTGCGACGCCTGTGGTCTATGTCCGCCTCGCGGGGGATCGATCGGACCCGGCGCATCTAGACGCCTTCCGCGGCGCAGAAGCCTTGCTTGCGCCCTTCCATGAGCAGCTGGATGGGATGGGGGCCAGCGAGGTGCGGGACAAGACGCACTACTTCGCCCCCCAACGCTATTCGGGACCGAAGCGTGGATCAGGCGTCCTGGTCGTTCATGGGCGAGGTGGCGATCCGCTGGATGGCGCCAAGCTGGCGGCGGCTGCGGAGGCGACGCCCGAGAAGATGTGGACCGGCGTTGGGCCGATCGAGCCTCCGCCGGTCATACCGCCGAACCTGAAGCTGGCGGGCTGGATCGACGCCATCGGCGACGAGATCGACAAGGCGGAGGTCATCGTCGGAGGCGCGGGAGACGGCCTGCTGAATGCGGTGATTTCGGCCGATAAACCCTTTGTCTGTCTTCCCGAGCCTCGCGCCTATAATGAGCAGGTCGCGAAGGCCGAGCGATTGGCGACACTTGGCGCTTCGATCGTCCTGGCGCAGTGGCCGCAGGCGCAGCAATGGCCGGGCATCCTTCAGTCAGCACTCGCACTGTCGCCCGCTGATCGGCAGCAGATCAGCGGGCAGGGACTCGGCGCCGCCGGACCCTGGCTTGTCGACCTCGCATCAGAGCTTGAGGCACGCCGATGACAGCCCTGGAAACAACGCCGACCGCGTCATCGCCTCTGGAACTTGAGGTCAGGTTGGCGGCGCTCGGTGCGCGCTACGACGCTGCGCCGCGATATCCCGCCGAGAGTCTGACGCTGCTCGCCTCGGAGGGTTGGGGTCGGCGGTTCGCTCCGGTTCAAAGCGGCGGAACGGCCTATGACGATCCAGTCCAAAAGGCCTTGGCCTTGATGGGCGCTTTGCGAAGCGTGGGGCGGTCGGATCTCAGCGTCGGCCGATTGTTCGAAGGACACGTCAACGCCTTGGCGCTGTTCGACTGGTACGCGGACCCGGCCCAGAAGGCTTGGCTCGGCAAGATCCTTGCGCAGGGGGGCTGGTTCGGCGTCTGGGCGACGGAGCCGCCGCCCGGCGTTCGTCTGGTCGGCGACCGGCTGCAGGGCGACAAGATGTTCGCGACCGGCGCAGGCGGCCTGGAATATGCGATCATCACCGCCCAGCCGGAACAGGGCGAACGCCAGCTGATCGTCGTGCCGGCGAACGACCCGAAGAGGGCTGATCTGAGCGGGTGGCGCGTCCGCGGCATGCGCGCGACGACCAGCGGGCGCTATGAGATGACCGAGTTGAAGGTCGATGCCGATCAGCGGCTCGGACGTCCCGGAGACTATGATCGCGAACCGCGTTTCACGGCCGGGGCCTGGCGGTTCACGGCGGTGCAGTTGGGCGGCGTCGAAGGCCTGGTCATGGCGATGCGCGACGCGCTGTCCGACGCCACCCGCGCCGATCCCATCCAGCGCGCGCGCTTCGCCGACGCGGTCGTTGCGACGCGGACGGCCTGGCTCTGGGTCCGCGAAGCCGCGATCCGCGCGGCGTCCGAAGCGCCGGACGCCGGGGATTTCGCCCGCGCCACGCGCGGCGTCGTCGAACGCAGCGCCCTGGATGTCATGGAGTTGGCGGCGCGGTCGGTCGGGACACGCAGCGCCTTCGACGGCGAGCGCATCGACAAGATCACCCGTGATCTCAGCCTCTATCTTCGGCAGGCCGGACCCGACTATGCGAAGGACCAGGCGGCCAAGACCTGGCTGGATCGCGATCTCTGGGGCGAGGGCGACGCCCTATGGTGAGCGAGAAAACCGGCCGGCTGGCGACCCTGGCGCTGGAGCGTTCGCCCTGGCGATCCGCGCGGTGGCTGGTCATCGCCCCGCATGCCGACGACGAGACGCTGGGCGCCGGCGCCTTGATCCATCAGGCGGCCGAGGCTGGGCGGTTGGCGGGCGTCGTGATCCTCACCGATGGTGCGGGTTCGCACGATCATTCGGATGCGGCCTCCCGTGCGAGGCTTATCCGGACCCGACGCCTGGAGGCAGGGCGCGCCGTTCGACGGTTGGCGGGGGATGCGGCGGCGCCGCCCGTGTTTCTGGATTGGCCTGATGCTCAGCCGGCTTCTCCTGGCAGCACGGTATTCGAGGCGACCGCCCGTCGTCTGGCCGCCGTGTGCCGTAATCGGCGCGTCGATGCGATCGCCGTCACTGGACCAGACGATCCCCATTGCGATCACCAGGCGGCGGCACAGCTTGCCCGCCGCGCAGCCGGTATGGCTCGCCGGCCGGTCGCCGTTTTCGATTATATCGTGTGGGGGGCGGCTCCGTCCGAGACGAAGCTGCGGATTACGACGCGACCTCTAAGGGCCGGCTTGAGGGCCTATGCCTTGTCGGCCCATCAGAGCCAGTTGACGCCGATGTTTGGACCGGGGTTTCGGCTCGAGACGGCGAGGGGGCTGCGGGCCGCCTCGGACACCCTGTATCGGCGCGACGCCTATGGCTGAACGCTCGCTTCCCGCCGCCTATTTCGAAGGCATCTTCGCCGGGGACGCCGATCCGTGGGATCTGGCCTCCAGCCCCTATGAGGCCGCCAAGTTCGATCGCACCATCGCCGCCCTTTCGACGCGGCGAGCAGCTTTTGCGCTCGAGGTCGGTTGTGCCGGCGGCGTCCTGACCGAGCGGCTGAGCACAGTCTGCAATCGTCTGTTGGCGATCGACGTCAGCCCGACCGCCCTGGAAAGGGCGCGCCAGCGTCTGTCGGGGCGGCCGAACGTCCGGTTCGCGGCCGCGGCCTTCCCTCGCGACTGTCCGGTTCTGGACGGGCTGGATCTCGTCGTCCTGTCCGAAGTCGCCTATTACTGGAGCGACGCCGATCTGGACTTTGCGGCGCAACGCATCTCCGACGGCCTGGTCGAGGGCGGACGCGTTCTTCTGGTGCACTGGACTGGCGAGACTGACTATCCCCAGACCGCCGACGACGCCGTCGAGCGCCTCTGGCTTGGATTATCGGAGCTCATGCAGGTGGATCTCGCCGAAAAGCATCCGAACTATCGGCTGGATTTGTGGAGCCGGCGATGACGACGCTGTCCGCTCTGACGCTGGTTCGCAACAGGCAGGCGCATCTGGACCGATTGGTCGAGGGATTGATGCTCAGCGCCTCGCCGCCCGACGAACTGATCGTCGTCGACATGAGCGATGCGCCCGTGAGGCTGCCGCCGGTGGGTTTTCCGGTCCGCGTCGAACGTCTGGCGGGCGACGCCCTGCCTCTGGCCGCCGCCCGAAATCTGGCGGCCGCCTTGGCGTCGGGCGATATTCTACTGTTTCTGGATGTGGATTGCATCGTGTCGTCGGCAGTTTGCGACCGGATGCAGGCGGTGCTCGCCGAGCATGACGCCGTCATCTGTCCAGAGGTGCTCTATCTTCCCGCCGGAGCCGTCCGGCCGGGACCCCTGTCGGAAGTCGATCTGAGCGCCGCCGGGCGACCCCATCCCGTGCGCCCCTTTCCACGGGAAGGCGAAAGCCCGGAGGGCAATCCGGGCCTGTTCTGGTCTCTGGCTTTCGCGCTTCGTCGCTCGACCTTCCATCGGCTTGGCGGGTTCGACGAGACCTACGTCGGCTACGGCGCCGAAGACACGGATCTGGGGTTTCGCATTGCGCGAGAGGGCCTGCCGCTGCTCTTTGCCGGCGGTGTGCCCGTCTTCCACCAACATCATGACGGCTATGATCCGCCCCTGCAGCATTTCCGCGCCCTGATCGCCAACGCCAAACGCTTCCACGCCGCCTGGTCGATTTGGCCGATGGACGGTTGGCTGAAAGCGATGGCGGATCTCGGACTGGTCGACTGGTCGTCGGATGAACTGACCATTTGCCGGGACCCAACGCCGGCAGAAATCGCTGCCGCGCGAAAAGATCCTGCAAACCCCTTCTAGACCGGTTCCGCCACGCTAGCAGTTGAAATGACGGGTCGGGGGTACGAAAGCGGGCGCAACCCTCGACCGGCCTTGGGGTTCAGCCAGGATGAAATCGTCACCTGCCGACACCGATCTTTCCGCCACGGGCCAACAGGTCCTCGTGGGAGGGCCAGCGCCCGAGCAGGACGACGGCAAGCGTTGGAAAATGCCGGCGGCGGCTGTGGCGGCCGGACTTGCCGAGATGGAGACAAGGCAATCGCAGGCCCTAGTGTTCATAGCCACCAGCGAACGCCGCGCCGATGAGATTGCGGCGGCCCTCTCGCCGATGGTGAAGGACGCCGAGGTGCTGGTCTTGCCGCCTTGGGACTGCCTGCCTTACGACCGCGCCGCGCCTTCGCGAGAAAGCATGGGGCGGCGGATGGCCGTCTTGGCCGCCCTGAACGAAGCCAGCGCAAGGCCCGTGTTCCTGGTCGCCTCGCCCGATGCGATCGTGCAGCGGACGCCGTCGCGCGAACGGATCAAGGCCCGCTTGTCGCTCGCGGCGGGCGAGGCGCTGGATCGCGAAGTCCTGGACTCGTTTCTCAGGGATACGGGCTATGCGGCGGATGAGCGGGTCGACGAACCTGGCGAGTACGCTCTGCTCGGCGCGGTGGTCGACGTCTTCCCGCCGGCGTCCGCAACGCCTTATCGCATCGCTTTGGACGAGGCGGACCGGATCATCGAGATCCACGCCTTCGATCCCGTATCGCAGCGCCGGGGCGCCGAGATCGAGACGATCTGTCTGACCCCGGCGGCTGAATGGAGCGACCGGTCGCCCGAGGATGACGAGGCTAATCATCAGGACACGGGCCCGTCGATCGATGCTGAGACCTCCACGACCCTGTTTGATTTCCTCGTCAAGCCGATGATCCTGACTGACGTGGGCGTCGAGGATCGGTTCGAACGCATTCGCGCGCATATGGCCGAAGCCTATGACACGCGCCTGCGGTTCAGCGAGGGCGCGCGTCCTGCGAAACCCGACAGCCTCTATTTGACGGAAAAGGACGTTCGGCAGGCGTTGAAAGGCGCCAAACCCCTGAGCGTCGAGGGTTGGGCGCCGACGCCGGCCTTCGCATTGGAGAAGTCGCCGGGGCGGGCCCTTAAACAATTCATTGCCGAGCGGCGCGAGGCGGGCGACCGCATCGTCCTGACAGGATTGCCTCATGAGCACAGGATCATCCTACGCCTGCTGCGTCGCCACGATGTCGATACGCCCGTGGCGCTCGAGAGCTGGACCGCGATCGCACCACTGCAGCCCGGGCAGATCGCCGTCGTAACCGCCGATCTGAACACAGGCTTCCGACAGTCGGCCGCCGGTCTAGTCGTCCTGACGCCCTCGGACATTTTCGGCGGCCGGATCGCGCGAGGATCCGGCGAAACGAACGCTGCGTTCGGAGAGACCGAACTGCGGTTGGACGATGTGGTCATCCATGAAGACCACGGTCTGGGCGTCCTGAAGGCCTTGGAGCGGGTTGCTGCCGATGGTGTCGAGCGCGACGTTCTGCGCATCGAATATCACGGCGGTGGGACCATTCTCGCGCCGATCGAGGAGTTTAGCAAAATCTGGCGCTATGGCTCAGAGCCAGACGCGGTGTCGCTGGATCGGCTGAATACACAGGGATGGCTGAAGCGTCGCGCCAAGGTCAGCGCGCAGATCGACGAGGCCGCAGCGGCCCTGTCCGCCCGGGCCGAAGCGCGTGCAGCGCTGAGGACCGAGCCGATCGCCGCGCCGCGTCAGGCGCTGGCCCGGTTCGCCGCCGGGTTCGCCTTCCCCGAAACGGCCGATCAGGCGCGCGCCATCGAGGCGGTCCTGTCGGACCTGGGATCCGGCAAGCCCATGAACCGGCTCGTCTGCGGTGATGTCGGTTTCGGCAAGACCGAGGTGGCCCTGCGCGCTGCGGCGGCCGTGGCCCTTGCCGGCAAACAGGTCATCGTCGTCGCCCCGACCACCGTCCTGGCGCGTCAGCATTTCGAGGTCTTCAAGAGACGGTTCAAGGACACGGACATTCAAATCGGCCACCTGTCGCGCGCCGCAGACAGCGCGGAGGCGCGGGCGGTCAAGGCAGGGCTGGCGGACGGCTCCATGCGCGTCGTGGTGGGTACGCAGGCGCTGGCGTCGGAAGGGTTGGCGTTTTCCAGCCTCGGGCTTGTCATCATCGATGAGGAGCATCGCTTCGGCGCGCAGATGAAATCTGCCTTGGCAGAGAAGGCGCCGCATCTGTTGTCGATGTCGGCCACGCCGATTCCAAGAACCCTGCAGAGCGCCATGGTCGGCATTCAGGACGTCAGCCTGATCGCCAGTCCGCCCGCCCGACGCCGGCCCATCCGAACCTTCATGACCCCGTTCGACGCTGGGGCCGTTCGCCTGTCGCTGATGCGCGAGAAGGCGCGGGGCGGGCAGAGTTTCGTGGTCGTGCCGCGGATCGAGGATATGGAACCCTTGGCGGAACGCTTGAAGACCTTGACGCCCGAGCTGTCGGTGGTTTCGGCGCACGGTGACATGTCCCCGTCCGCGATCGACGAGGTTATGAGCCGGTTCTCCGACGGCGAGGGGGACGTGCTTCTGGCCACGAACATCATCGAGACCGGCCTGGATGTGCCGCGCGCCAATACGATGCTGATCTGGCGGCCGGACCGGTTTGGCCTGGCGCAGTTGCATCAGCTGCGCGGGCGTGTCGGCCGGGGGCGGCGACAGGGCTTTACCTATCTGCTTTCCGATCCCGAAGCGCCCATGGCGGCGGCGACGGAGGCCCGTCTTCAGACATTGGAGGCTCTGGACCGACTGGGGGCGGGCTTCGCGATCAGCGGGCGCGATCTGGACCTGCGCGGCGGCGGCGATCTGGTGGGCGAGGAACAGGCCGGACATGTCAGGCTGATCGGCTCGGCCCTTTACCAGGCCGTCCTGGCTCGGGCGCTCGCGGCTGCCAAAGGCGATCCCGATCCAGACCAAGCCTCTCCCAGTCTAAACGTCGGCGCGACAGGACATCTGCCGGCGGACTACATCCCCGACGAAACCGTGCGCATCAATCTTTATGCCCGGTTGGCGCGCGCCACGACGGCGGAAGATGTCGACGCCTTGCGAGACGAAGCCGAAGATCGGTTCGGCTCTTTGCCAGACCCCGCAGAGGATCTGTTCACCGGCCGTCGCCTGGCGGCGCTCGCCCGTTATGCCGGCGTCACGGAAATCGTATCGGGACCGAAGGCGACGGCGTTGCGGATCGCAGCGGCGCGTCGGCCCGGCATGGAAGCGTCCTTTCCGTTGCGCGATGATCGACGCTGGTCCGAGGATCGCATGATCGTCGACGCCGCCAACGATCAACCGCACGACACGGCTTTCATCGAGAAGCTTCTGACCGAATTGGCGGCGGCCTGAGGGCAGGGCGGGTTTGAGCCGGTTTCAACGTCTGGAGTCTGCTTTGTTGGGAGCAATTCCGCCGCTGGCGCGCTGATCGACGACCGCCGACCGATCACGGCGGAGCCTCGCGTCTTCGCTTTTTAAAAAGCCCGTGCATGTCCACAGACACTCGCCTCACCGTCGTCTTCCTTCATTCCCTGGGCTCTAGTCGCCACGATTGGGACGCGGTGATCGACCGGCTTTCCGATGAGGTGCTGACGGTCACGATCGATCTTCCAGGGTTCGGGGACAGGGCGGGGGAGGGCTATGGCGATGTCCAGGTCGTGCTCGACGACCTGAGCCGCCGCCTTACCGATCTTCATCTCCCCCGCTGGATCCTTGTCGGCTACAGCATGGGCGGCAAGTTTGCGACCTTGATCGCTGCGCGGGCGCGTGACGGGGCGGCGGGTCTAAGCGGGTTGCTGGGCGTGGTGCTGGTTGCCGGATCGCCACCCTCGTCGGAGCCGATGGACGACAGCAGGCGTGCGGATATGCTGACCTGGTTCGACGATCCGACCAGGATCGAGGATCGGGGACGCCAGTTCATCGACGCCAATACCGCCGCCGGTCTGCCGCAGGCCGCCTTCGATCGGGCCCTGGCTGATTTCACTCGATCCAGCCCCGAAGCCTGGCGCGGATGGCTGGCCGAAGGATCGCGCGAGGACTGGTCCGATCAGGCCGGCGTCCTGCCTTTCCCCGCCCTGATCATCGCCGGCGCAGAGGATGGCGATTTGGGTGAGGCAGCGCAGCGGCGTGTCAACGCCCCCCACTATCGCGCATCTGATGTGGTGGTCGTGCCGCATGCGGCGCATCTGATCCCTCAGGAACAGCCGAACCGTCTCGCGGGCCTGGTTTTAAAGTTCGTCGAGAAGGTCGGTTCATCCGCGCTGCCGGCGCGCTTTGTGAGTCTGATGGCGTCCGAGCGTGTGTCGGATCGCACCCGACGCGCAATGCTGGATCGTCATTTCGGTCCGGCGCCAGCTGGCGGCGGCGTCCTGAACCCGACCCAGCGCGCCGTGCTGTCGGCGATGATCGCGCGCATTCTGTCTGATGCAGGCGATCCGGATGATCTGACGCGGCGTCTGGATGTGGGGCTCGCCAGCGGACAGGGCGACGGGTGGCGGTTCGCCGATCTTCCCTCGGACGCCGAGGCCTGGCGACGCGGGCTGGATGAGATCGCCGCCATGGCGCCGGAGTTCGCAACTCTGGCCCCCGATCGCCAAGACGACATCCTGCGCACCATTTCACAGGGCGAATGGCCCGAGCCGGGCCGGCTTTCGGCGGACGCCATGAGGCTGTGGTTCGAGGATGTCGTGTCCGAGGCCGCGCGCCTGTGGATGTCGCTGCCGGCGACTTGGGCCCAGATCGGTTACGACGGCTTCGCCACGGGCGGCGAAGGCCGGTTCCAGGGCTACGATCAGACGGCGGCGGACCACATCGAACCTTGGCGTCTGCCGATGGAGGGCGTGGGTTGAGCGCGCCTGCAAGGACGGCCGGCGAAACCGATGTCGTCATCATCGGCAGCGGGGCCGGCGGGGCTCCGATCGCGGCCAGGTTGGCGAATGCTGGGCTGTCGGTCACGGTGTTGGAGGCAGGGCGGGCTTTCGATCCGGCGGAGCATACGCCCGACGAAACGACGGCCGATCTCTATTGGATGGAGGAGCGCCTGAGCGGAGGGCGCGACCCGACCGCCTTTGGGGCCAACAACTCCGGCCAGGGCGTCGGCGGCTCGCTGCTGCACTGGGGCGCCTTCTTCCCAAGACCCGATCCCCGTGATCTGACGCTGGCCTCGGAGACGGGACGCGGGCGGGACTGGCCGTTCGGCTGGGACGAATTGAAATCCTATGTCGAGACCGTAGAGACGGTGATCGAGGTCTCAGGCCCGGCCGACTATCCGTGGGGCGGGCGGCAGTTCGCCTATCCGCCTGTCCCGCGCAACGCCCCGGCGGATGCGATGGCCCGTGGCGCGACGGCCGTCGGGCTGACCGTTACGGATGCGCCGGCGGCCGTGCTGTCCCGCGATCGCGAGGCGGGGACGACGCCCTACCGCATGGCCTGCGTCAACTGCGGCGCCTGCCACCAGGGATGCAGAACCGGCGCCAAGGGCGGCGCGGACAACAGCTTTCTGCCGATGGCCGCAGCCAACGGCGCCACAATCATCGCCAACGCGCGAGCGATAGGCGTCGAGCGTGACGCCGGTGGACGGATCAAGTGCGTGATCTATCGTCGCGACGGGCAGGATCATCGCCTGAACTGTCGAGCGCTGTTCCTCTGCGCGGGCGGTGTCGATACGCCGCGACTGCTGCTGAACTGGGGATTAGGCAACGCCGGCGGTGAGGTCGGCCGCAACTTCATGACCCATGTGGCGACCCAGGTCTGGGGGCGGTTCGACGCCGACATGTCCATGAACCGCGGCTATCCCTCTTCCTTGATCAGCGAAGACATGGTGCGTCCGTCGGGCGCGAACTTCGCCGGCGGCTACCTGATCCAAAGCCTCGGCGTCATGCCGGTCACCCTGGCGGGCGGGTTTGCACGCGGCGCGGGCCTCTGGGGCGCGCCGCTGGTCGATACGCTGCGCAACTATCGCCGGCTCGCCGGGATCGGCATCAATGGAGAGTGTCTGCCGAACGACGACAACCGCCTGACCCTGTCCGATGAGATCGACGCCGTCGGGCTGCGCAAGGCGCGGATCGACTTCAGCTATGGCGACAACGAGCGGCGTCTGGACGCCCATGCCCGGCGCGTCATGACGGAGATTTGGACCGCCGCCGGCGCCGAGGACATCTTCGCGGTGGCCCGGTCGGCGCACACCATCGGCGGCTGCCGGATGGGGGACAAGGCGGATGGGGCGGTCGTCGACGGCGACGGGTGCAGCGTCGAGATCGACAATCTGTACGTCTGCGACAACTCCGTCTTCCCCAGCGCGCTTTCGGCCAACCCGGCCTTGACCCTCATGGCCGTCGCCCTGCGCACGGCCGATCGCTTCCTCGAACGTCAACGAACAGGAGATTTGTGATGGACCTCGGGATCAAGGGGCGTATCGCCCTCATTTCGGGCGCCGATTCCGGCATGGGCAAGGAGACGGCGCGGCTGCTGCTGGAAGCCGGCGTAAGGGTCGCCCTGACCGACAAGCCGGACGGCACGCTGGATGAAGCCGTCCAGGAGCTTTCCGCCTTGGGCGAATGCATCGGCGTGACCGGCGACGTGACCAAGGCCGACGACGTCGAGCGGCTGTGGGCGGAGGTCCGAGACCGCATGGGCGATCCGGACATCTATGTGAACGCAGCGGGCGTGACCGGCGCGACCGGCGATTTCCTGGATGTCGATGACGCCGGTTGGCTGGAGACGCTCGACATCAATCTGATGGGCGCGGTGCGGATGTGCCGCCAGGCCATTCCGGCCATGCGGCGTTCGGGCTGGGGCCGTATCGTCCTGTTCGCGTCAGAGGATGCGGTCCAGCCCTATGTCGATGAGCTGGCCTATTGCGCCTCGAAGGCCGGCATTCTCAGCCTGGCGAAGGGTCTGTCCAAGGCCTACGGCTGCGACAATGTGCTGGTGAACACGGTCTCGCCGGCCTTCATCGCCACCCCGATGACCGACGCGATGATGAAGAAGCGCGCCGAGGAACGCGGTGAAACCTTCGAGGAGGCGATCAAGAGCTTCCTGAAGGAAGAACGCCCCGGCATGACGCTGGATCGTAGGGGCAAGCCGGAGGAGGTCGCAGCGGCCGTCGCCTTCCTGTGTTCGGAGCGCGCCAGCTTCATCAACGGCGCAGGCATCCGGGTGGATTCCGGCTCCGTCGCAACCATCGCCGGGTAGTCGCGCGGCCGAAAGAGAGACCGGCGGCGGGACGATCCCGCCGCCGGTTTTGTCTTGTCAGGCGACGCCCATGCCGCCGGTGACGCCGAAGACTTCGCCCGTGATGTAGCTGCCCTCTTGCGATGCCAGCAGAACATAGACCGGAGCGATCTCGACAGGCTGGCCTGGACGACCCAGCGGCACCTGTTCGCCGAACTTCATCACGGCGTCCTGCGGCTGTCCGCCGGACGACTGCAGGGGCGTCCAGAAGGGGCCGGGCGCCACGACATTGGCGCGTATGCCCTTTTCGATCAGCTGCTTGGACAGAGCTTTCGTATAGGCGACGATCCCGGCCTTGGTGGTGGCGTAGTCCAGCAGGATCGCCGAGGGCTCATAGGCCTGGATCGAGGCGGTGGTGATGACCGAGGCGCCCGCCGGCAGATGCGGAACGGCCGCTTGTGCGATCCAGTGCATGGCGTAGAGGTTGGTCTTCAAGGTCTTGTCGAAGTCTTCCGACGTCACCTGAGAGATGTCCTCGCGATACTGTTGGCGGCCGGCGTTGATGACCAGGATGTCCAGTCCGCCCAGCGCGGACACGGCCTGTTCGACCATCTGCCGGCACCAGTTTTCATCGGTGATGTCGCCGGGCAGATCGATGGCCTTGCGGCCTTCAGCCTCGATCAGGGCGATGACTTCGGCGGCGTCCCTGCGCTCGGACGGCAGATAGGAGAGGGCCACATCGGCGCCTTCCCGGGCATAGGCGATGGCGGCCGCGCGGCCGATGCCGCTGTCCGCGCCGGTGATCAGGGCCTTGCGTCCTTTCAGCTTGCCGGAACCCTGATAGCTGTCCTCGCCATGATCGGGTTTGGGGTCCATCTCGCGCGCTTCGCCCGGTACGGGTTGGGGTTGGCGCGGGAACGGCGGCTTTGGATATTGCTCGCGCGGATCCTGAAGGGTCAGTCGATCAGTCATGGAACGTCTCCGTTTCGGGCTGGGGGGAAGTGGTCTGCGCCTTGTTGACGGCGGTCAGGGCGGTCAGATGCGCGAGGTGGCTGAGCCCCTGCGGCATGTTGCCGAGGTAGGCGCCGGTGTCCGGGTCGATCATCTCGGTCAGCATGCCCCAGCGGCCGCTGAGGGCTTTGCGTAGGCTGTCGATGCGGGCGCGCGCCTTGTCCGATTCGCCTAGCGTCGCCCAGGCTTCGGCGATCCAGAAGGAACAGGCGATGAAGCACCCTTCCTCGGCTTGCATGCCGGAATAGCGATAGTGGAAAACGCCAGCGCCGAGATGGCGATCCAGCGCCTCAAGGGTTGCGCGCAGTCGATCCTCGCCATCGAACCGGAACCGCACGGCCAGGGCCAGGGCGGCGTCCAGCTTGTCGCTGCCTGGATACATGACGAAGGCCTGAAGGCTTTCGGACCAGCAATGCGTCTCGACCCAGTCGAAAATCCGGTCGCGTTCCCGCCGCCAGCGATCCCGGCACGTCGTCGGCAGTTGTCCGGCGTCCGCCAGTTCGACGGCGCGGGCCAGGGCCTGCCAGCAGCTGATCTTGGACATGGTGTAGTGCTGCTCGTCTTCCAGCTCCCACATGCCCGCGTCCGGCTGTCGCCAAGCGTCGGCGCACTGATCCGCCAGTTCGGACAACTGCTGGGCGCTGGCGCTGTCGAGGATGTTGCCGCAGCCGACGAAACGTGAGGCGGTCTCAAAGATGTCGCCGAACACGCCGTGCTGCGCCTGGTCGGCGGCACGGTTTCCGGTGACCACAGGACGCGAGCCTTTATAGCCCGGCATGTCCCAGTGTGTTTCCGGCGGCACGAGTGCGCCGTCTAGGCTGTAGCAGACCTTGGCGCCATGGCGCTTCAGCTGCATCAGCAGCCAGCTGAAGGCGGCCTTGGCCTCCGCCTGCGCGCCGGCCGCCAAAAAGGCCTCGATCGTATAGCCGGCGTCGCGCAGCCAGGCGTAGCGATAGTCCCAGTTCTTGTCGCCGCCCAGACGCTCGGGCAGGGAGGTCGTGGCCGCCGCGGCGATAGCGCCCGACGGAGAGTACAGCAGCAACTTCAACGCCAGGGCGCTGCGGATGAAGTCGTCGCGGTACAGGCCGGGACAGTTCAGGCGCGCCGCCCAGTCCCGCCATTCCTGATCCGACAGGTCGATGCGGGCGTCGATCTCTTCGATGGACGGCACGACCAGCGGCTCGTCCCGCCCGGCGACGATGGCCACGGTGCGCCGCTCGCCTGCGCCGACAACGATGGTTCCGACAATGCCCTCGTCGGACCATTCGCATGAGATGCGCGGATCGTGGACAAACAGGCCAAGCACCCGCTCGACGTGGAAGACCGTGTGTTCGCCGATCTTGGAATGATACGGATTGGCCGTGTCGCCCCGACGCCCCAAACGCATGTCCAGGGCGACGGTCACCTCGCCCTCCAGGCCATCGATACGGCGGGCCAGTTCGCACCACGGCAAACGGCCGGCCGTGCCGCTGTTCAGGCTTTCGGTCAGACGCGCGCGCCCGGTGGCGGTGGTGAACTCCGTCTCCAGCACATTGCTGTCGGGCCGATAGCGGCGGGTCGTCGTGAAGGCCTCGGTCGGCGTGATCGAAAACCGGCCGCCCTCCGGATCCAGTAGGCGGTCGAAAAGGGGCGGCGCATCGATCGCCGGGACGCACCACCAATCGATGCCGCCATCCAGCGCCGACAGGGCCACTGTTCGGCCCTCGCCCAGAACGCCATAATCTTCGAGGGCGACGTAGCCATCGGGACGGAGCGCTTGCGACGAGCGCGCCGGATGGGGCGTGAAGGCCGTCTCTGTCATCGTTTGGACGATCCGATCGCAAAGCCCGCCGTCACCGCAAGGCCGGCAAGGACACCGACCGCCGCGACCTTGAGCGCTGTGATCTGGCGGCTGGACACGAAACCGATCCACGGTCTGACCACCCGTTCAGTGTCCGGACCGTCGATCGCCGCCGGACCGTCTTCGGGTTGATCGAGATTGCCGAGACGCGGCAGTTGCGGGTCGCCCTGCTGCGCTGTGATCATCCTGGCGGCCTGCCGATCGGCCAGCGCCGGCGTAAACTGTTGCGCCAGCGCCATCAGCCATGTCGTGCGACCTACAAAGACCTTGCGGCTGGGCCTCTGCACAGCCGACCAGACGGCGTCTGCGCACAGGCGAGGATCGAAAAGGGGATCTGGAATGACCTGCGCCCGGTCGGTCCGGTTGCGTGACCACAAAGGCTGGGGCGTGTTGACGGCCGGCAAATAGACGGTGGTCAGGATGACGTTGGAGGATGAGGCGATCAGTTCTGCCCGAATGGCCTCCGTGAACCCGTCAACGGCCGCCTTGGCGCCGCAATAGGCAGCCTGCAGCGGAGCGGGGCGCAGCGCCAGTCCCGAGGAAATCTGGATCACCGCCCCTTTGTCCGCCGGCCGCATGACCCGAAGCGCTGCGCGTGTTCCGTAGACCTGAGACAGATAGGTCGTCTCAACGACGCGGCGGTAATCGGCGTCAGTCAGATCTTCATCGCGCCCGATGACCGTGGACATGGCGTTGTTGACCCAGACATCGATGCCGCCAAATGCGTCCACCACATCGCGGCCCGCCTGCTCGACGAACTCCGGATCGGACACATCGCCCGCCATGCCGATCACTCGGTTTCCCGAACGCTTCAGCTGTTCGACGGCTTTGGAAAGGCGTTCAGCCTGTCTGGCGATAACCACGACCTGCCATCCGGCTTGGGCGAACCGCTCGGCGATCGCGAGACCGATGCCGGCGCTGGCGCCTGTAACGACGATGACCGGCATGGCGATCCTTCTGATCTCGATTGCGGAATGACGATTGCGGCTGCGGCCTAAGGGGAGGCTCTGACAACGACACGTCCGGAGGAAGGTTGCCGTCTTTCCGGCGACCGGCACTCCGGGGCGCTAGTCAGCATTTCGATGCTGGCGCGAAGCGTCGACCATAAAGATGGAACAGGCGTAAGCATGCAGGACGGCGGCAAAGACTGTGCAACGTCATTCGCTGTCGTGCGGTGCGGAGCCGCTGGACCAAGCGGCTTAGCTTCGGATAGTTTCTCTCTGCTGAAGGCGGGGTGAAACGATGCGTGCAGCTTGGATCGGTTCGGTTGCTGTCGGCATTTTGGCCGGAACAGCGCCGAACGCCCTTGCGGCGGTCTCCCACGTTCAGGCCGCGCCCCAAGAGGCGGCCCAGGGCGACGCTACAGTCGCTTTGACCTATGCGGCCGCTCAACAACGTGTTCGCTCCAACTCCAGTCTCGGTCGCGCTGCGGGCTATGGGATGCAGGCCGCCAGGGCCCAGGCGGATGTGGCTGCCGGGCTGAATCGGCCGACCGTAGCGCTCGATGCTCAGTTGATCCGTTATCGCAAGACATTCGATCTCTCGCTGGGCGACACGCTGGACCGCGCACAGGCCGAGCTCGGCTCCGCCATTCCTGGGCTCATCGCGGATTTGCCCGGTGTGCCGGGTGACGTGTTGCAGAGTGTCGGCCAGCGGCTGGAAGCGGCGCTTCCCGAAATTTTCGCCGCCTTGCCGCAAGACGTCCGATTGCAGGTCGACGACACGACCTTTCGCCCCACGGTGACGGCGCTTCAGCCGATCTATACCGGCGGCGCAATTCCAGCTCTCCGACGAGCGGCGGCCGCCAATGTGGATCTGGCGCAGGCGAAGCAGCAGGAAGCTATCAGTCTGGAGGACGTAAATCTGGCGCGGGCTTATTTTGGCCAGGTGCTGGCCGCCGAAGCGCTGAAGATCGCACGCGAGACCTGTGACGGCTTCGATCTGCATTTGCGCAACGCTCGACTGTTGGAATCGCAAGGCGTGCTCAGCCACGCCCAGACGCTTCAGGTCGAAGTCGCCCGCGATGCGGCGCAGCGGCAGGTCAACAGGGCCGAACTGGAGCACGACAACGCCGTGGCGTCCCTCGCCAGGGTTGTTGACACCAATGGCCCCGTCGTTCCAACCACGCCCCTATTCGTGAACCGTGACCCAATCGGTCCAGCCGGCGTGTTTCTTGACCAGGCAAGCCAGACGAACGCTCGCCTTGCGCAGGCTCAAGCCGGGCGCGATCTGGCCGAGGCGGGCGCCGATCTCGCGGCGTCACGAATGAAGCCGTCCGTCTATGCATTTGGAACCTACAATCTGAATCCAGACGACGCTCTGCCGACCGAGCCGGATTGGGCGGTCGGGGTCGGCGCCCGCTACACTCTGATAGCGACGGTGGATCGACGACGCATGCTGGCCGCAGCACGCGCTCAGGCCTCGGCTGCTGCGGAGGTGGAACGAGAGGCCCGAGACGACGCCCGATTGCTGGTCACGCGAGCCTATAATCAGGCGGAGTTGGCGCGCCGTCAGTTTCTGAGCATGGACAGCAGCCTGCAGGCCGCCAGCGAAAATCTTAGAGTCCAGGAGGTTGGATTCCGTGAAGGCGAGGCCACAGCCGCCTCGGTCGTAGACGCCCGCAATCTTCTGGGGGGCGCACGTTTGCAACGCGCGGCAGCAGCTTACGAATATGATCTCAGCCTGGCCGCCCTGCTAGCGGCGTCGGGAAGCGATCTGACTTTGAACGACTATCTGCAACGCGAAGATCGGATCAGCGCGCCATGAGCGAGACGCCTCCCTTTGCCGATGCCTCGACAAACGGTGCGCCGACCATCGCGGCCGGTCGTACGTCTGCATGGCGACGCATTCTGCCTGTGATCGTGGGCGTCGGCCTCGTTCTGCTGATCGGCTTCATCATCGTGGGCCTCTTCCTTGCGGCCCGTCCTGCCAACGATCGGGTTCAGGGCATGGTTGAGGCGGAGACCTTCATCGTTGCGACCAAGGTGCCCAGCCGCGTGGAGCGCTTCCTCGCGTCAGAGGGCGATCAGGTGAAGGCAGGTCAAGAGTTGGCTCTGATGAGCAGCCCGGAGGTTGCAGCAAAGGACGCTCAGGCCCGCGCCTTGCTTCAGTCGAGCCAAGCCATTCAGTCAATGAGCCGCGAAGGCGCTCGGCGCGAAGATGTGCAGTCGGTCGAGTCCATCTGGCGCGCCGCCCAGGCGACGGCTCGTTTGGCGGACCAGACTGCGCGGCGGGCGGAGAACCTGTTCGCCGAAGGCGTGATTTCCGCCCAGCGCCGTGACGAAGCCGTGGCCGCTCGCGCTGCTACAGCCTCGCAGACCGAAGCCGCCCGTCAGCAGTACCTGAAGGCATTGGCAGGGACACGGCCACAGGAAAAATCTGTTGCCGACGCCAATGTGCAAGGCGCGCAGGCCGCCGTCGCTGAGGTCCAAAGCCTGCAAGGCGAGACACGACTGCTCGCTCCAAATGACGGCGAGGTTGCGGAGCGTTTCGCCAATGTCGGCGAGCTCGTGCTCACGGGCGTGCCAGTCTTCACAATCGTGGACATCGGCGACCCGTGGGTTACGTTCAGTGTGCGCGAGGATCAGTTTCGCGATCTGAAAATCGGCGCGATCGTGCATGGCGACGTGCCCGCACTCGGCGTTACTGACGTTGCTTTCCGTATCACCGCCATCAGTCCTCAAGGCGAGTTCGCCACTTGGCGCTCAACCCGGCAGTCGAGCGGCTATGATGTGCGAAGCTTTCAGGTCAAGGCCAAGCCTGTTCGACCTGTCAACGGCCTGAGGCCTGGCATGAGCGTCCTGTTCGATTGGTCCGCACGGTGAAACGCCTCTTGGCCGTCTTCGTATCGGCCGTTCGGGACGAGGCGCGCATCTTGGTGACCCGACCGTGGGACGCGTTCGTCGCCTTCGGCCTGCCGCTGATCCTGCTGATGGTCATCGCGGCAATGCTGGCCCCTGGAGTGATCCGTCAGGCCCCGGTCGCCGTGGTCGATCAGGACAATTCGGCCTTCAGCCGCGCCGCAATCCGCAACATGGAGGCGAGCCCCGGTGTTCGCGTGACCCATGCTCCGGCGACGATGACGGAGGCCATGGCCTTGATGCGGCGGGGCGAGATTTACAGCGTCGCTCATTTTCCAGCAGATTTTTCTGACGGTGCGTTTCGTCGGCCGGAACAGGTGACCGTGTCATTCAACGGCGCCTTCCAGACGGTCGGCGCCTTGTCCGCCTTGGGACAGAGCGCGGCCATCGCATCAGCGGCCGGCCAGCAGTTGCAAGAACGCGCGCGCCAGAGAGGATTGCCCGAAACCGCATTGCAACTCCCCGCTGTCCAAGTGTCGATCGTCGGCAATCCGCAGCTCAGCTTCGAGCTTTTTCTCGGCGGACTTCTGGCGCCGGGGGTCCTTCATCTGCTGGCGGCTTGTTCCGCGGTGCTGGCGGTTGGCCGGCTGATGCAGGGCGGCTCCTTCAAACGCTTCAAGGCCGAGACAGACGGCTTCACGACGACAGCTCTGGTCGGGCGACTCATTCCGCACTTCGTGATCTTCAGCCTTTGGGGCTTGGCGTGGATCGCTTGGCTCAGCGGCGTCCGGGGCTGGGGTGTGGCAGGCTCTCTCCCTCTGCTGACCCTTGGCGTACTCGCCTTGATGGCGGTGAGCGTAGTCTTGTCGGCGTTTTTGGTCGCCGCGCTTGGCGAGGTGGATATGGCGTTCTCGGCCACCGCCATCTATTCGGGCGCGGCTATCGCCTTTTCCAACGGCACTCTCCCGCTGGACCATGGGCCGCGCTTCGCCCGGGTTTGGAGCGATATTCTTCCGTATACGCACTATCTACGGCTGCAGACGGGCCAGCTAGTCACGGGTGCGACTACCGCATCGGCATGGCGAGACTTGATGATCCTGAGCGGCGTCGCCGTCGTTGGTCTTCTTCTATCGGCGCTGTTCATCCGGGGACGAGCGCGTCTTGTCCCCAAACCGGAAAATTTGAACTTTCCGCTTCCGCAACAGGGCGTTATCGCCACCTTTGCCGCGACGTTCCGGAACCTGCCGCGTGCGCGGCCGGTCAGCAGCCTGCTGATCCTGGCCGTCGTCCTTTACGCCTTTTACTATCCGGCCGCCTATGCCGGCCAGGCCGCGACGGGACTACCCATCGCCATAGCGACCCCGACGCAGACAGCGCTGACGCGCACTCTTGTCGAAGACCTGAATGCTTTGCGCGAGATCGAGGTCGCCGCTGTGATTTCATCCCCCGCTGAGGGCTTCGAACTGATGCGGCGCGGCGTGGTCGACGGGGTCGTCGTCCTGCCTCAGCGTTTTGAGGCCGATTTGGTCAGGGGGGCGCCGACGGGCGTGGCCATCTGGCTTAACGGCGGCTATCTGGTTCGTGTCATAGCCGTCGGCAAAGCCGTCGCCGCCGCAACAGCGCAGATCGCCGAGGCGCAGTTGAAGGGGCTGCCTGATGTCGCCCGCACCGTCAGATTGGCGCCGACTCTGGAGCAGGTTTCGCTATTCAACCCGACGGAGGGCTATGGCGGCTATGCCGTGCCGGCGGTTAGTCTGATCATCCTGCAGCAGACGCTATTGCTGGGCGCCGGCGTGATTACAGCCGTGCGCCGACAGACCGCCGCGCCTAGGTTGAGACGCAGCGCGCGCTTGGGTCTGTGGCTGGCGCTTACGGCGATTGGGACAGCATCCAGCCTCTTCTATTTCGGTTTCGTATTCTGGTTTCAGGACTATCCGCGCGCCGGCAACCTGATGGGCGTCCTACTGCTGGCGCCCATTTTTTCAGCAGCGGTCGCCGCTGTGGGTCTGCTTCTAGGCGTGCTTTTCGATCGCCATGAGAGAGTCTTGCAGGTTCTGGTCGGCACTTCCGCGCCCTTGTTCTTCCTGTCCGGCGCTGCGTGGCCGCATTTCATGATGCCTGAAGGTCTCGTTTGGCTCGCGCATCTTTCACCGTCCACCGCTGCGGTTCAGGCCTTTGTTCGCCTGAACGCCATGGGCGCCAGCCTTTGGGAAGTCTCGGCTTTGGCAGCCATTCTGACAGGCCTCGCCGTCGTCTATGGCGGCTTGTGGGTGGTGGTCGGCTCTCTGCGCGCCACGGCGGGGGCGTCATTGTCGCAAAGCGCAACGCGAGAATAGAGACCAATTGAAGCGCAGGGGTGGGTTTGGCTATCGCGACGCCCACCTAGGCGTTATGCCGATGATGCGAAGGACACCGGGTCGCTGACAAGCGCCATGATGCGTCTGGTCGAAAATCCCGATGAACGTCTGGCCCTGGCGCGTGGTGGGCAGGCCTATGTCGAGCGGGTGCATTCGCCGGCCGCGCGCGCGGCCGAGCTAGACGCCTTGCGCGAGGCCTTGGTCGACAAGGCGTTCGTGACGCCGAAGCCGACGCTGCGGAGGCGTCCTCTGGTCGGGCCGGCGGCGTCGCTGACCCGGCTTCAGGGCTAGGCTTCAGCCTCTTCGGATAAAGCTGTCGTAAACGTGGGTAACTGCGTCGAATCGCACGCGCGTCGGCTGGTCGCCCAAGGGGGCAGCCCGGAAGTAGAGATCAATTAATCCTGCGGCGACGGGATCGGCGATCTTGTCGGTGTTCCAGCCCAGCAGCAGGCGGCCGCCCGAGCGGAGGATGGCCGCCAGAGCCTTCAAGGCGCGCTGCTGCTGGTCGGGACTGTCGACGCCATAACCCAGCACGCCGTTGCAGACGACGGCGTCGAAGGTCAGGTCCGAGAACAGCCGATCCGCCTCGCATATGTCGCCGGTGCGGTGGCGACCTTCGCGGCCCCAGCGTGCGGCCGCCGGATCAATGTCGGTGGTCCAGACCTCGCCGCCCTGCGCCTCCAGCAAGGCGTAGTCGTCCAGAGTATACTCGCGGCAACCGACCCACAGGATGCGCCCGCCGTCGGCCGCCAACGCTGGAACATAGCTGTCGGCCATCACCCGTCGGTCGGGCAGGGCGCGGATTCGCGCCGCCTTCGCTGACCGTCGCCTGCGGTCGGCGTCCTTACCGAAGATCAGACCCCTGATGAGCGTTCCCAGACCCACGTGCTTTCCCCTCGGACCGTTCGATACAGTTGTTATCGAGGGGGCGGCGATCTGTCTTGCGCTTTTCCGGGCGTTTCGGGTCGCCGGGCTTTGATGTGGCGAAACGACCGCCTACTGACGGCGCATGATCCAGGACGTTCCTCCCCCCGTCACGCCCACCGCCTTGCCCGAGATCGTTGTCACCGCCGCGCGTCTGCCGCCGGCGGCGGCCGATGCTGCGTTTTCCGTGGTGCGGATCGACGAGGCGGTGCTGTCCCGGTCGTCGCGTCTGGATGAGGCGCTACGGTCCGTGCCAGCGGTGTCGCTGTTTCGACGCACCAGCAGCGCGGCGGCCAATCCGACGACGCAAGGGATTTCGCTGAGGGCCATCGCGCCGTCTGGGGCGGGGCGGACGCTGGTGCTGCTGGACGGCGTGCCGCTGAATGATCCGTTCGGGGGCTGGGTCATCTGGTCCCAGGCGACGCCGGAATCTCTGGAGAGCCTGGATGTGATCCGGGGCGCGGGCTCGGGCCCCTATGGCGCGGGCGCGCTGACGGGCACGATCACCCTGCGTGAGCGCGGGAAAGGCGGCGCGCTGGATGTGTCCGCGTCCGAGCGGGGCGGGTTACGGGCGGCGGGGGCGGCGTCCACGCGCGTGGGGCCGGTGGCGGTGACGTTGAGCGGGTTGCGCGAAGTCAGCGACGGCTATGTGCCGGTGCGCGGGTCGGCGGCAGGCGCGGCGGACACGCCGCTGGATCTCGACAGCCGAAGTGCAGCGCTGCGCGTCGATACGGCCTTGGGACAGGCGAACCTGTCCGTCAGGGCGGCGACCTGGGAGGAGGATCGCGGATCGGGTCTGGCCGGAACGCGCGCCAACGCCAGCGGGCACAGCCTGAGCGCCACGGCGGCGCAGGCCCCGTCGGCCGACGGCTATGGCTGGCGGCTGCAGGCGTGGCAAATCGACAGCAATCTGGCCAACAGTTCGGCCTCGGTGTCGGCCGACCGCTCGACCACGACGCCCGCCAACAACCAGTTCAAGACGCCCGCGACGGGATGGGGACTGAATGCGGCGCTGCGCCGACGCATGGCGGATTTCGCGGGCGGAGGGCTGGAGTGGGAGCTTGGCGCGGATGCGCGCTTCAACGAAGGCGAGACCAATGAACTGTTCAGCAATCCAACGGGCGCGGGTTTCACCCGCATTCGGCGTGCGGGTGGGGAGACGGCGGTGGCCGGGGCCTATGTCGATGCGTCCTGGACCGCGGCCGAATGGCTGGTGGCTGGCGGAGTTCGGGTGGATCGGTGGGAGAATACGGGCGGGTTTCGTCAGGAGAACACGCTGGCGACCGGCGCCGTCCTGCTGAACGAGAGCGACCCGGATCGGTCGGGCGAAGTGGTCAGCGCGCGCCTGGCCGTGCGGCGTGATCTGGGCGGCGGCTACGCGGCGCGGGCGGCGGCCTATTCCGGGTTCAGGCCCGCCATGTTGAACGAACTGCACAGGCCATTCCGAGTCGGCAACGACATCACCGAGGCCAACGCCGCCCTGACGCCGGAAACGCTGAAGGGCGTGGAGACGGGCTTGGCCTTCGACCGCAACGGCGTGCGTTGGGGTGCGTCGGTGTTCTGGAATCAGATCGAAGACGCCATCGTCAATGTGACGCTCGGATCCGGGCCGGCGACCTTCCCGCGCGCCGGGTTCGTGCCGGCGGGCGGGGTGCTGCGCCAGCGCCAGAACGCCGGGACCATCGACGCCTGGGGCGTGGAGCTGAACGGGGCGGTGGACCTGTCGTCAGCCGTGTCGCTGAACGCCGCCGCGTCCTGGACCGACGCCGAGATCGACGGCGGATCGTCCGCCACGCAGCTGACCGGATTGCGTCCCGCACAGGCGCCGGAATGGAGCGCGACGGCTGGGGTGGATTGGCGCGCGACCGATCGACTGACCCTGGCCCTGGCGGCACGTTACGAATCGAGCCGGTTCGATGACGACCTGAACAGCCGGGTGCTGGACGCCGCCCTGACGCTGGATGCGCGAGGGGAGTGGGCCTTCACGCGGAACGCGACCCTTTGGATGGCGGCGGACAATCTGTTCGACGAGGATGTCGAGGTGTCGGAAACGGGCACGGGCGTCGCCGGGTACGGCCCCCCGCGAACGGTCAGCATCGGTCTGCGGTTGAGCTATTGAGAACGCGGACCGGCTGTCTTCTCGACCAGGTTTTTGCGCGACGCACAGATTTCGTCCGCCTGACGGGTGAAAATGACCTTCAATGCTGTTGCGCGAGGCCGCTGGCGCGCTAAGCGCTAAAGGCGGTCGATCCACGGCCGCTGATCCCAACGACGAGCCTGTCATGTCCGAAGAATTCTACCGCATGAAGCGGTTGCCGCCCTATGTCATCGCCGAGACCAATGCGATGCGCGCGGCGGCCCGTGCGGCGGGCGAGGACGTGATCGATCTTGGGATGGGCAACCCGGACCTGCCACCGCCCCAGCATGTGATCGACAAATTGATCGAGGTGGCCAGGAAGCCCGACGCCCACGGCTATTCAGCGTCACGCGGCATCCCCGGCCTGCGCCGCGCCCAGGCCAACTATTACGGCCGCCGCTTCGGCGTCGATGTGGATCCCGAGACCGAGGTGATCGTCACCATGGGCTCCAAGGAGGGGTTGGCCAGCCTGGCCACCGCCATCACCGAGCCGGGCGACGTGATCCTGGCGCCCAATCCGTCCTATCCGATCCACACCTTCGGCTTCATCATCGCCGGGGCGGCGATCCGCAGCGTGCCGACTACGCCGGACGAGAAGTATTTCGAGGCGTTGGAGCGGGCCATGGCCTTCACCGTGCCGCGGCCCAAGATCCTGGTGATGAACTACCCGTCGAACCCGACGGCGGAGACGGTCGATCTGGCTTTCTACGAACGCGTCGTGGACTTCGCCAAGACCAACGACCTGTGGATCATCAGCGATCTGGCCTATTCGGAACTCTATTACGACGGCAAGCCGACGGTCTCGATCCTGCAGGTGCCGGGGGCCAAGGACGTGGCGATCGAGTTCACCTCGCTGTCGAAGACCTACAGCATGGCCGGCTGGCGCATGGGGTTTGCGGTTGGCAACAAGAAGCTGATCGCGGCGATGACGCGGGTGAAATCCTACCTCGACTATGGCGCCTTCACGCCGATCCAGGCGGCGGCGTGCGCCGCGCTGAACGGACCGCAGGACATCGTCGAGCAGAACCGCAAACTCTATCACCGCCGCCGTGATGTGCTGGTCGAGAGTTTTGCCCGCGCGGGCTGGGACATTCCCAAGCCGGCCGCGTCCATGTTCGCCTGGGCGCCGTTGCCCCCGGCGCTGAAGCATCTGGGCAGTCTGGAGTTTTCCAAGCAGTTGCTGACCCACGCGAAGGTCGCGGTGGCGGCGGGCGTCGGCTATGGCGAGAACGGCGAGGGCTTCGTGCGTATCGCCATGGTCGAGAACGAGCAGCGCATCCGCCAGGCCGCGCGCAACATCAAATCCTATCTGAAATCGCAGGGCGTCAATGTGCCGCCCAGCCGGGAAGACTGACTATGCCGTCTGGACTGATCGCGCTGCTGGACGACGTCGCCGGCATCGCAAAGCTGGCGGCCGCGTCGCTGGATGACGTGGGCGCGGCGGCGGGCAAGGCCTCGACCAAGGCCGCCGGCGTGGTGGTGGACGATGCGGCGGTGACGCCGCGCTATGTCATGGGCCTGTCGCCCAGCCGCGAGCTGCCGATCATCAGCAAGATCGCACTCGGGTCGTTTCGCAACAAGCTGATCTTCATCCTGCCGGTGGCCCTGGTGCTCAGCGCCTTCGCGCCCTGGGCCATCACCCCGATCCTGATGTGCGGCGGGACCTATCTGTGTTTCGAGGGGGCGGAAAAGCTGCTGGAGGCGATGGGGCATGGCGGGCATGAGGATGCCGCGCCGGTCGCGCGCGACGCAGCGGCGCTGGAGAAGACGACGGTGTCGGGTGCGGTGCGCACTGACCTGATCCTGTCGGCCGAGATCATGGCCATCGCCCTGGCCGATGTGGCGGCGCAGCCGATCCTGACCCAAGCCGCTGTGCTGGCTGTGGTCGGCATCGCCATGACCGTCGTCGTCTATGGCGCAGTGGGCCTGATCGTGAAGATGGACGACATCGGCCTGCATCTGGCCCAGCGGCCCAACGGCGGGGTGCGCGCCCTGGGACGGGGTCTGGTCAAGGGCATGCCGATGGTGATGAGCGCCCTGTCGGCGATCGGCACGGCGGCCATGCTGTGGGTCGGCGGCGGCATTCTGCTGCATGGTTCCCATACGCTGGGGCTGCACTGGCCGGCGGTACCGGTCGAGCATCTCTCGCATGCCGTCGGCGAACTGTTCGGGCCGTTGGCCGGCGTGATGAGCTGGCTGACGACGGCGGTGGCCTCGGCCGTGATCGGGCTGATCGTCGGCGGGGTGGTGGTGCTGGTCCTGCATCAGGTCGCGCGCCTGCGGTCCAAGGAATCGCACTAGGAGCGAGCCGGGCTGTCACGCGGGCGCCATCCGCAACAGCTAGAGGCCGCACGGCTGTTGTTGGAGTTGTTCATGTCCCTGTCGCGTCACGTCGCCGCCGCGTGTCTGGCCGTCTTGTCGATCGCGGGCGCCGCCTGTGCGGGCGCGCCGGTCGCCCAGCCGCCGGTTCAGGCCGCCGCGCCTCAGGCATCGGCTGCGGCCCTGACGCCGCCCAAACTGATCGTGACCATCGTGGTCGATCAGTTCAGCGCCAACCTCTTCAACCAGTATCGCAGCCGCTACAGCGGCGGCCTGCGCCGGTTGGCCGACCAGGGGCTGGTGTCGATCAACGGCTATCAGACCCATGGTCTGACCGAGACCTGCCCCGGGCACTCCACCGTTCTGACCGGCATGCACCCGGCCGAGACCGGCATTCCCGCCAACGACTGGATCGACGGCAAGACCGGCAAGGAGGTCTATTGTCTGGCCGCGCCGCAGAACCATCTGGCGCACGGGCGTGACGACACCGACAACGGACCGGTGGGCCCGGACCAGCTGCGTGCGACGACGCTGGGCGACTGGTTGAAGGCCGTCAGTCCGGACAGCAAGGTCATGGCGGTGTCGGGCAAGGATCGCGGGGCGATCAATCTGGCCGGTCATCAGGGGCAGGCCTTCTGGTTCACCGACGGGTTTGGATTGACGGCCTATGTCGAGCCGGGACAGACGGCCGAGGCCAAGTTGGCGCCGGTCGCAGCGTTCAACCGTGACTTCAACGCCTGGACGGCGGCGACGCCGGTGACCTGGGACTATCAGAACGCGGACTGCCGGGCGCTGGCGGGCGACTGGACCATTCGCGGCCAGACCTTCCATTCGGTGCTGCCGCCGGCGGGGTTGAAGTTCGACACCTCGCCATTGCTGGACGAGCAGACGCTGAAGGCGGCGGAATATCTGCTGGACAGCCAGAAGCTGGGGCAGGGGACAGCCACCGACATGCTGGGCGTCAGCCTGTCGGCCACCGACCGGATCGGGCATATGTACGGCACCCAGGGGCCGGAGATGTGCGAGCAGATGCACCGGCTGGATGCGGCGCTGGGCGCCTTCCTGGACAAGCTGGCCCAGGTTCCCGGCGGCGCGCTGGTGGTTCTGACGGCCGATCACGGCGGCTCGGACTTCGTCGAGCGGCTGCATGAGCATGGCTATCCGCAGGCGCACCGCGCCGACACCGATGCGATCAAGGGCTTCAACGCCGCGTTGAAGGCGCGCTTCAATCTGGACGCCGATCCGCTGCAGTCCGGCGGAAGCGGCTGGATGGTCGCCGATGCGGATCATAAGTCGCTGCCCGATCCGTTGCGGACACAGGTGGCGGAGGCGGCGGTCGAGATGCTGCGCGCCCTGCCGGACGTGGCTTTCGCCGAGACGCGCGACCGACTGCTGGCTGAGCCCCTGCCCGACAGCCGTCAGCCCGAGATGATGACGGTGCGCGAGCGGATGCGGTTGTCGACCGTCGCCGAGCGATCGCCCGACATCCAGTTCGCCTGGACCCAGAACACCACCTCGGGCGGCCGCGTCGGCTCGACCCTGGCCGGACACGGCACGCCGTGGGAATATGACCGGCGCGTGCCGATCATCTTCTGGTGGCCAGGCGCCAAGGCCGAGGAGCGGTTCCTGCCGATCCGGACCGTCGATATCGCCCCGACCCTCGCCCATGTGATCGGCGTCGCCGCGCCGCAAGTCGAGGGCCGATGCATCGATCTGAACGGGTTCGCAGTTGCGGCTTGCGGGACGGCGGCCAGATAAACTCCTGTTTCCGGCCGTCAACTCATGTTTCCTGAGGGGAAGGCGGCCTTACGCAGCGCGGGTTTCGTTGGCAGAAGAGGGCGAAATCGCCCAGGCGGCCCCGTTTTGCCGTCCGAGAGAGCAAACAGGAAACGTCATGAACCGAGCCCGTCGCGCGCGCATCGTCGCCACCCTGGGACCCGCCAGCCGTGCGCCCAGCACCGTCAAGGCGCTGGCCCAGGCGGGGGTGGACGTGTTCCGCCTGAACTTCAGCCACGGGTCGCATGAGGATCACGCCGCCGCGTTGAAGGCGGTGCGCGGCGCCGAAATGGCCCTGCAGCGTCCGCTGGGCGTGCTGGCCGACCTTCAAGGGCCGAAGCTGCGTCTGGGCCGTTTCAAGGACGTCGAGATCTCGGTCAAGCCGGGCCACACCATGCGTTTCGATCTGGACCCGACGCCCGGCGACGAGACGCGGGTGCAGATGCCGCATCCCGAAATTTTCAAGGCGCTGCGCAAGGGCATGCTGCTGCTGCTGGACGACGGACGGGTGCGTCTGCGTGTGGGCGAGCGGACCGATGAGTGGGCCGATGTCACGGTCGAGAGCGGCTCGAAGCTGTCGGACCGCAAGGGCGTGGCGGTGCCGGAGGCGGTGATCCCGGTCTCGGCCCTGACGCCGAAAGATCGTGAAGACCTGGCGTTCGCCCTGCGTATGGGCGTGGACTGGGTTGCGCTCAGCTTCGTGCAGAAGCCCGAGGACATGGCCGAGCTGAAGCGGATTGTGAATGGTCAGGCGGCCTGCCTCGCCAAGATCGAGAAGCCGGCGGCCCTGGCCGATCTGGAAGCCATCCTGGACTATTGCGACGGGGTGATGGTGGCGCGTGGCGATCTGGGCGTCGAGCTGGATCCCGAAGATGTGCCGGTGGCGCAAAAGCAGATCGTGCGCGCGGCCCGCAATCGCGGCGTGCCGGTGATCGTGGCGACGCAGATGCTGGAATCCATGACCAGCGCTCCGGCCCCGACCCGCGCCGAGGCGACCGACGTGGCCAATGCGGTCTATGAGGGTGCGGACGCCCTGATGCTGTCGGCCGAGACGGCGTCGGGCGACTATCCGCTGGAATCCGTCGGCATCATGAGCCGGATCATCGAGCGCGTCGAACGCGATCCGATGTGGCCCAGCCTGATGGGCGCCGAACATGCCGGCATGGATGAGCACGATGTGGACGCCCTGGTCGGGGCGGCGCGGATGGCGGCGAATGCGCCTTCGACCGGCTGTCTGGTGGTGTTCACGACCCTGGGCGGCACGGCGCGGCGGATGGCGCGCGAGCGGCCGCTGAAGCCGATCCTGGTGCTGACGCCCAATCCCAACACCGCGCGCCGGCTGGCCCTGGTCTGGGGGCTGGAGCCGCGTCTGGGCGAGCAGCCGGACTCCTTGGAGGCCGTGACGGACGACGCCGTCAACAGCGCGGTCAAATATGGTCTGGCCGAGCCGGGCCAGCGCATCCTGATCCTGGCGGGCACGCCGTTTGGGGCGCCGGGCGCGGCCAATCTGCTGCGCCTGGCCCACGCTCCGGCAGCGACGTCGAAGGGCCGTAAGAAGAGCTAGAGAGCGATCTCGCGACGCTCCGCCGCGCTGCGCAGACCGGCGTCAAGGATGCGCATGACGGTCAGGGCCTGGTCGGCGGGGACGGGCGGCGGGCCTTTTTCGAGGATCGCCTCGCGCATGGCGGCGTAGAAGGCGGGATAGTCGCCGCGCTCCGGAGCCGGCGTGGTGCGGACGGTTTCGCCGTCGATCTGTTTCGTCAGCTCACCGGGCGAAGGATCGACGCCCCAGTCCGTGTCGCCGGGACGCAGGCCGGCCTTGGACTGGCTCTCCTGGGCGTCGAGGCCGCGTTTGATGAAGCTGCCGCCCGTGCCGTGGACGGCGTAGCGGAGGCTGGCCTCGGCGGCGAGGTGGCTCATGTTCAGGATGACGCGCAGCCGGTCGTAGCGCAGCAGAACGTGGGCGTAGTCGATGGCCGTGGCGCCGACACGTTGGGCCTGGAGGTCGGCATAGATGGCCAGCGGCGGGCCGAACAGCTCGACCGTCTGGTCGATCAGATGCGGGCCCAAGTCGGCCCAGACGCCGCCGTCGCGCTTGTCCTTCCAGCGGTCGGCAGCGGTCGGGCGGAAGCGGTCGTAGTGGCTTTCGAACACGGCGACGTCGCCCAGTTCGCCCTGGTCGATCAGGCCGCGCAAAGTCAGGAAGTCGGCGTCCCAACGGCGGTTCTGGAAGACGCTGAACACGCCGGGGGCATCGGCGACGACGGCGGCGACGGCTTGGGCCTGCTCAAGCGTGGCGGCGAAGGGCTTGTCCACCACCACGGACTTGCCGGCCTTCAGCGCGGCGATCGACTGCTCGGCGTGCAGGGCGTCGGGGGTGGCGACGACGATCAGGCCGATGTCGTCGCGGGCCAGGGCGGCGTCCAGGTCGGGCAGGACTTCGACCTCCGGCAAGTCGGCGTGGACCGCATCGGGCCGGGACGAGACGACGGCGGTCAGGGTCAGGCCGGGGGTCGCTTCGATCAGGGGGGCGTGGAAGGTCTGGCCCGCCAGGCCGTAGCCGACGACGGCCACGCCGATGGGTGCGTGCGAGGTCATGCCCCGATCAATAGCGGTCGGGGCGCGGGCCATCCAGCACATAGGGCACGACGCCGCGTTCGTTCTCCGGCACGTGCAGGGTGCGATCCAGCGGCGGGAAGGCGCGCTGGGTGCAGTCGGTGCGCTCACAGATGCGGCAACTGACGCCGATCCGGGCGGCGGGGCCGTTCAGATCCAGGCCGGCGGCATAGATGAGAGATCCGGCGTGTTCGACCTCGCACCCTAGGGACAGGGCGTAGCGGCGGTCGTTGGCCAGGTAGGAGCCGCTGGGCTTGGACACGCTGCGGGCGATGGAGATGTAGCGAGAGCCGTCGGGCATCTCGGCCAGCTGCACCCCGATACGGTCGGGCGCCGCGAAGGCCTCGTGCACGTTCCACAGGGGGCATGCGCCGCCGAAGCGGGCGAACTGGAAGCGGGTGGCGCTGTGGCGCTTGGTGATGTTGCCGGCCATATCCACGCGAGCGAAATAGAAGGGCACGCCGCGCCAGCCCGGCCGTTGCAGGGTCGAGAGCCGGTGGCAGACCTGTTCGAAACTGACCTGGAAACGGGTGCGCAGCCGGTCGATGTCGTGCTTTTCCTCGCGCGCGGCCTCGAGGAAGGCCCGGTAGGGCAGCAGCAGGGCGCCGGCGGCGTAGTTGGCCAGACCGACCCGGGCCACGTCCCGCGCGGCGTCCGTGCGGAAGGCGGCCTGATCCAACTCAGCCTCGATCAGGTCGCGGAAGGACAGCAGGGCCAACTGGTGCGCCAGCTGGAACGACCGCGTCGCGCCGGGCTGCCAGGCGTCCAGCGTCAGGACGCGGCTGGCGGGATCGTAGCGACGCAACGCGTCTTGGCCCGCGACGTAAGCGACCCGGACGCCGTGCGCCTGGCTCAGCGCAGACTCCAGCGCCCGCTCGATCTGGCCGTCCTGCACCAGCGTCGTCGCCAGCGCCTCGGCCGCCGTGTCCAGCGTGTCGATGTAGTTGTCGCGATAGTGGAAGAAGTCGCGCACCTCTTCGTAGGGCAAAAGGGCGACACTTGCGCCGTGTTCGTCCCGGCCGAGGGTGTCGTCCAGCGCCTTCACCCGCTCGTCCAGACGGCGGAAAGTCTGGTGCAGGGCCAGGAACTGACGGGCCAGGCGCGGGGTGTTGGCGACGGCCTGTTTCAGCTCGGCGGCCGTGGGCGGTTCGGCCTGACCCGCAATGTCTGTGGTCGCCTCGCGCAAATCGGCGATCAGGCGGGCGTCCCCTTCCAGATCGAACAGACTGGCGTCCACATGAAAGGCGCGCGTCAGGGCGATCAGGACGCGCGCGGTCGCCGGGCGCTGGTTGGTCTCGATCTGCGACAGATAGGACGGCGACAGGCCGAGCCGCTCGGCGCAGGCCTCCAGCGTCCAGCCGCGCGCCTCGCGCAGCTTGCGCAGTTTGGCGCCCAGGAAAAGCTTCTCAGCCATTCGCAACTTTGCAGATCATATCGCCATCCTTTGCAAGCCCGCGCAGTTCCACACTTTTTGCAAAGTTGCGTTTGCCATTTTGCGATGAAGGCGCCACGCGTTCTTTGAACGAGAGGCGAAGATCCATCATGACTCAAGCCATCCTTGAAGAACTGGAGCGCCGTCGCGCCGCCGCCAAACTGGGCGGTGGGGAAAAGCGTATCGCCGCCCAGCACGCCAAGGGCAAGCTGACGGCGCGCGAACGCATCGACGTGCTGCTGGACGAAGGCTCCTTCGAGGAGACCGACATGTTCGTCGAGCACCGCAGCCATGACTTCGGCATGCAGGACCAGCGTATCCCCGGCGATGGGGTGGTGACGGGTCGCGGCACCATCGGCGGACGGCTGGTCTATGTCTTCTCCAAGGACTTCACCGTCTTCGGCGGATCGCTGTCGGGGGCCCATGCGGCCAAGATCGTCAAGCTGCAGAAGATGGCCCTGACCACCGGCGCGCCGATCATCGGCCTGTTCGACGCCGGCGGCGCGCGGATCCAGGAAGGCGTCGAGAGCCTGGCCGGTTACGCCGACATCTTCCTGCAGAACACTCTGGCCAGCGGGGTCATTCCCCAGATCAGCGTGATCATGGGGCCGTGCGCGGGCGGCGACGTCTATTCGCCCGCCATCACCGACTTCATCTTCATGGTGAAGGACACGAGCTACATGTACGTGACCGGCCCCGACGTGGTGAAGACGGTCACCAACGAAGTGGTCAGCCACGAGGACCTGGGCGGCGCCCGCGTTCACGCCGGCAAGTCGGGCGTGGCGGACGGGGCGTTCGAGAACGACCTGGAAGCCTTGTCGGAGGTGCGCCGCCTGATCGGCTTCCTGCCGCTGTCGAACCGCGAAAAGCCGCCGGTGCGCGAAAGCTATGACGAGCCGGAGCGGGACGAGCCGTCGCTGGACACCCTGATCCCGGCCAATCCGAACCAGCCTTACGACATGAAGGAGCTGATCCTGAAGGTGGTGGACGAGGCCGACTTCTTCGAGATCGGGGCCGACTTCGCCAAGAACATCATCACCGGCTTCGGCCGGCTGGACGGCCAGACGGTCGGGATCGTCGCCAACCAGCCCCAGGTGCTGGCGGGCGTGCTGGACATCGATTCAAGCCGCAAGGCCGCGCGGTTCGTGCGCTTTTGCGACGCCTTCGACATTCCGCTGGTGACGCTGGTGGACGTGCCGGGTTTCATGCCGGGCACCAAGCAGGAGTACGGCGCCCTGATCAAACACGGGGCCAAGCTGCTGTTCGCCTATGCTGAGGCGACCGTGCCGAAACTGACCCTGATCACGCGCAAGGCCTATGGCGGCGCCTATGACGTGATGAGCTCCAAACACCTGCGCGGCGACGTCAACTACGCCTGGCCCACCGCCGAGATCGCGGTCATGGGCGCCAAGGGGGCGGTCGAGATCATCTTCCGCAAGGAGGCCGGCGATCCCGAGGCCCTGGCCGCGCGCGAGGCGGAGTACAAGGACCGGTTCGCCAACCCGTTCGTGGCGGCGGGCCTGGGCTACATCGACGACGTCATCATGCCCCATGGGACACGGCGACGGCTGGTGAAGGCGCTGCGGACGCTGAAGAACAAGGTCCAGGAGAACCCCTGGAAGAAACACGATAATATTCCGCTTTAGGTGATCGCAGTGGTAGATGTCATCACATTCGAGCATGCGCTTGATGCAGCAAGCGGCTGCACAAATAGGGATCTGTTGCTTGGAAACGGGTTTAGTATTGCCTGTTTCCCCAAAATATTCCCCTACAGTTCGCTATTTGAAGAGGCGAAACCTGGCCTCCCTCCCGAACTAATTTCTGTATTCGAAATATTGAAGACCACCGACTTTGAAGCGGCTATTCGAGCGCTTCAGTCTTCGGCTGCTATCGCTCCGATCTATGGCGGGGACGCCGCCAAGATGATTGAGCACGCCGAGCTTCTGAAGGATGCTTTGGTGAGCGCTGTGGCCTCCCGACACCCGGCTAGGCCGGGAGACATCACGCCCGAAAAATATGCGGCATGCCGGAAATTTTTATCCCATTTCCTGGGTGGTCCCAAAGGCTGCGTTTACACGACTAACTACGATCTGCTTCTCTATTGGGCGGCGATGCAGACCGAGATCGACGACCTAAAGCTCCAGCACAACGATGGCTTTGGGAAAGACGAGAATGATTACGACGCCCCTTATGTGATGTGGCATGGCGAGTCTAAATCGCACGAACAGCGAGTGCACTATCTGCACGGTGCGTTGCACCTGTTTGATGCGGGGTATCAGCTACAAAAGTACACATGGGTGAATACGGGAATCCCTCTCGTAGACCAGGCGCGCGACGCATTGTCCCGAGACGAATTTCCGCTCTTCGTGGCCGAGGCCAACAGCGATCAGAAGCTAAATCGCATCCAGCACAGCGCCTACCTGCATCACTCCTACAAGAGCTACGTGGGGTCGTTGCGAAGCGGAAAAAACAGTGCGCTGTTCGTCCTTGGGCATTCGCTTGATGCGAACGATGACCACATCTTCGAACGGATTGGGCGCTCTCAACTCGGTGAGCTCTATGTCAGCCTCCACGGCGACCAGCTTGAGCCGTTCAACCAAGAAATCATTCGACGTGCGGAACGCTTGAAAGCCAAGCGCGGTGCCGTCTACCCGCTTCACATCGGATACTTTGACGCTGCCAGCGCAGCGCCTTGGGGCTAGTAAGTTATGTTCTCCAAAATCCTCATCGCCAACCGGGGCGAGATCGCGGTTCGGATCATCAAGACCTGCCGCAAGATGGGCATCCAGACGGTGCAGGTCTATTCGGAGGCCGACGCTGGATCGCTGGCGGTCGAGATGGCCGACGAGGCGGTGCTGATCGGGCCAGCGCCGGCGGCGCAGTCCTATCTGCTGGCGGACAAGATCGTCGAGGCGGTGCGCCAGACGGGGGCGCAGGCCGTGCATCCGGGCTTTGGGTTCCTGAGCGAGAACGCCGGATTCGCGCGGCGGCTGAGGGACGAAGGGATCGCCTTCATCGGCCCCAATCCCGAGGCCATCGAGGCCATGGGCGACAAGATCAGCTCCAAGAAGCTGGCGGCCGAGGCGGGCGTCTCGACCGTGCCGGGCCATATGGGGCTGATCGAGACGCCGGACGAGGCGGTCAGGATCGCCAACCAGATCGGCTATCCGATCATGATCAAGGCCTCGGCCGGCGGCGGCGGCAAGGGCATCCGGGTGGCCCATTCGGACGCCGACATGGCCGAGGGATTCGCGGCGGTGAAGGCCGAGGCGCTGAACGCCTTCGGCGACGACCGGGTCTTCCTGGAGAAGTTCATCGTCGATCCGCGCCACATCGAGATCCAGGTGCTGGGCGACAAGCACGGCCATGTGGTCCACCTGTTCGAGCGCGAATGCTCGATCCAGCGGCGCAACCAGAAGGTCATAGAGGAGGCGCCGAGCCCCTTGCTTGACGAGGCCACCCGCGCCGCCATGGGGGCGCAGGCCGTCGCCCTGGCCCAGGCGGTGAACTATGACTCGGCCGGCACGGTCGAGTTCGTCGCCGGTCAGGACAAGAGCTTCTACTTCCTGGAGATGAACACCCGTCTTCAGGTCGAGCATCCGGTGACGGAGCTGATCACCGGCGTCGATCTGGTCGAACAGATGATCCGTTCGGCCTGGGGCGAGACGCTGGCCTTCGAACAGAAGGACCTGAAGATCGACGGCTGGGCGATCGAGAGCCGCATCTACGCCGAGGATCCGTATCGCGGCTTCCTGCCGTCCATCGGCCGGCTGGTTCGCTATGAGCAGCCGGAAGAGGGCGATCAGGGCGACTACACCGTCAGGAACGATTCCGGCGTCCGCGAGGGCGACGAAATCAGCATGTTCTATGATCCCATGATCGCCAAACTGTGCGCCTGGGGCGAGACGCGTGAGGCGGCGGTCGAGGGCATGGCCCGCGCGCTGGAAGACACCCACCTGTCGGGCCTGGGCCACAATGTGCCCTTCCTGGCGGCAGTGATGGACCAGGACCGGTTCAAGTCGGGCAATCTGTCGACCAGCTATATCAAGGACGAGTTCCCCGACGGCTTCCACGGCCTGAAACCGACGCAGGACCAGGAGCGCATCCTGATCGCCTCGGCGCTGGCCATGCACGAGGTTATCGCCGAACAGGACGGCGATCCGTCGGACCGCACCGACTGGATCGTGATGATCGACAAGACGCCGCACGGCGTCGGCCTGTCCTATGACGAGGACGAGGAGATCATCCTGACCCTGACCGGCGGCGGCGACATCCGCCTGTCGGACATCGACTGGCGGCCGGGTCTGGCCCAGTTCAAGGCCGAGCTGGACGGTGAGCCCTTCACCGCCGAGGTCAAGCGCGTCGCCGACGGCTTCGACATCCGCCACCGCGCGGCCAAGGCGCGGGTGCGGGTGCTGCGGCCCCACGTCGCCGAACTGTATGCGCGCCTGCCGGAGAAGGTCGCGGCGGACACCTCCAAGATGGTGCTGTCGCCGATGCCGGGTCTGGTGGTCTCGATCCCGGTGGTCGTGGGCCAGGAGGTCAAGACCGGCGAGACGGTGGCCATCATCGAGGCCATGAAGATGCAGAACATCCTGAAGGCGGAGCGCGACGGGGTGGTGAAGGCCGTCGGCGCCAAGGACGGCGATCCGGTGGCGGCGGATGACGTGCTGGTGGAGTTCGGGTGATGACGGGCTTTCCCGCGCCCACGCCGCTGGAATGGCGCGAGGCGGCCCAGAAGGCGCTGAAGGATCGGCCGATCGAGTCGCTGATGCATCTCGACGCCGATCAACTGGTGACGCGGCCGCTGTACGCAGGCGCGACGGGCGTGCAGCCGATCTTCGCCCCGCGTCCGTCCGACTCCGAAGGCCGGGCCTGGGATCTGCGGACGCTGGTGGAGGGCGACGATGCCGAAGCGGTCAACGCCGCCGTCCTGACCGATCTGGAGAACGGCGCGGCCTCGGTGGTGCTGAAGGGGCGGGTGCTGGCGGATTCTGCGCCCCTGGGCCGGGCGCTGGAAGGCGTGACGCTGGAGTTGGCGCCCGTCGCGCTGGACGCCGGGATCGACGGGCCGAATGCGGCCAACGCCCTGGCGGTCGTCGCCAAGGGCTCGCCGCGCGCCCAGCTGCGGTTTCATATGGACCCGGTCTCGGCCTTCGCCGAGGCGGGCGGGGCGCCGCGTTCTGTGGAAGAGCATCTGAGCTTGGCGGCCAATACGGCGGCGCGCCATGCGGGGGCCTATCCCGACGCGACCTTTTTCCTGGCCAGCGGGCGCGTGGCGCACGAGGCGGGCGGATCGGCGGCGCAGGAGCTGGCCTTTGCGGCGTCCAGCGTCGTGGCCCATGCGAAGGCGGCGGTGGAGGCCGGGATGTCGGTCGAGGCGGCTTTGCGCGGCACCGTCGTCGGCCTGTCGGTCGATGCTGAATATTTCGACAGCCTGGCCAAGGTTCGGGCCATGCGGCTGATCTGGGCCAGCCTGACGAAGGCGTTCGACGTGGATGTTCCGGCGGTGATCGAAGCGCGCTCGTCGCGGCGGATGCTGTCGGCGCGCGATCCCTGGCCCAATCTGCTGCGGCTGACGGCGGCGGGCTTCGCCGGCGCAGTCGGTGGGGCGGACGTCGTGGTGCTGGATGGCTTCACCCGCGCCTCCGGAACGTCAGACGCCTTTGCGCGGCGACAGGCGCGGAACACCCAACTGGTGTTGATGGAGGAGGCCAATCTGGGTCGGGTCGACGATCCGGCCGCCGGCTCCTGGTATCTGGACGCCCGGACGCGGGACTTGGCCGAGGCCGGCTGGGCCGAGTTCCAGAGGATCGAGGCGGAGGGCGGTCTGGTCGAAGCGCTCAAGGGCTCGATCATCCAGCCCCGCATCGCCCGCGCCCGTGAAATCCGCGAGGCCGCGCTGACGAACGGCGCGGCGCAGATCATCGGCGTGACCAAATATGTCGATGCGGACGTGCGGCCTGCGCCGGTCGAGGCGGGCGATGAGGCGGCCGTGTTGGTCGAACGGGTGTGCGAGCCCCTGGCTCCGATCCGGTTCGCCGCGGCCTTCGAGGAGGCGGCTCAATGAGTTTCCCCGACTTCAGCAAGATCGCCCTGAACCTCGATGCGACGGGGCAGGGGCCGACGCGCGATCCTTGGCTGACGCCCGAGGGGCTGACGGTCGAGACCGCCTATGGTCCCGACAGCACGGACGCGCTGGATCACCCGCACGGCCTGCCGGGGTTCGCGCCGTTCGTGCGCGGGCCCTATCCGACCATGTATGCGGGCAATCCCTGGACGATCCGGCAATACGCCGGCTTCTCGACCGCCGAGGAGTCCAACGCCTTCTATCGCCGCAACCTGGCGGCCGGTCAGAAGGGGCTGAGCATCGCCTTCGACCTGGCGACGCACCGGGGCTATGACAGCGACCACCCGCGGGTAAAGGGCGACGTCGGCATGGCGGGCGTCGCCATCGACAGCATCTATGACATGCGGACCCTGTTCGACGGGATCCCGCTGGACCAGATGTCGGTGTCGATGACGATGAACGGTGCGGTGCTGCCGATCCTGGCGCTCTATGTCGTCGCGGCCGAGGAGCAGGGCGTGCCGCACGCCAAGCTGACCGGCACCATTCAGAACGACATTCTGAAGGAGTTCATGGTCCGCAACACCTACATCTATCCACCCGAACCCTCGATGCGGATCATCGCGGACATCTTCGCCTGGACGGCGCAGGAGACGCCGAAGTTCAACTCGATCTCGATCAGCGGCTATCACATGCAGGAGGCGGGAGCCTCGGCGGATATCGAGCTGGCCTACACCCTGGCGGACGGGATCGAGTATCTGCGCGCGGGCGTCGCGGCGGGGATGCCGATCGACCGGTTCGCACCGCGCCTGAGCTTCTTCTGGGCGATCGGCATGAACTATTTCATGGAGGTGGCCAAGATGCGCGCCGGCCGCCTGCTGTGGGCCGAGGCGGTCAGGAAAGAGGGCGGGGTTGATCCCAAATCGCTGAGCCTGCGCGCCCACTGTCAGACCTCGGGCTGGTCGCTGGCGGCGCAGGACGTGTTCAACAATGTGCCGCGCACCATGGTTGAGGCCATGGCGGCGGCGGGCGGCCAGACGCAGAGCCTTCACACCAATGCGCTGGACGAGGCCCTGGCCCTGCCCACCGACTTCTCGGCCCGGATCGCGCGCAACACCCAGATCTTGTTGCAGCAGGAGACGGGGCTGACGCGGGTGATCGATCCTTGGGGCGGCAGCTTCTATGTCGAACGGCTGACCCACGAACTGGCCGAACGGGCGCGCGCCCATATGGCCGAGGTCGAGGCCCTGGGCGGCATGGCCAAGGCGATCGAAGCCGGCATTCCCAAGCTGCGGATCGAGGAGTCCGCCGCCAAGACCCAGGCCCGGATCGACACCGGCCAGCAGACGGTGGTCGGGGTGAACAAATATCTGAACCCCGTCGTCGACGACATTCCGATGCTGAAGGTCGACAATGCGGCGGTGCTGGCCGCCCAGATCGACAAGCTGAAACGGCTGAGGGCCGAGCGGGATCAGGCGACGACCGATGCGGCGCTGAACGCCCTGACCGAGGGAGCGCGCGGGAACGCCAACCTGCTGGAGCTGGCAGTTCAGGCCGCCCGCGCCAAGGCGACGGTGGGCGAAATCTCCGACGCGCTGGAGGCCGCCTTCGGCCGCCACGTGGCGACGGTCCAGACCGTGTCGGGCGTATACGCCAAGGAGGCGGGGACCGACGCCCGCTTCGCCCGCGCCCGCGAGATGGTCGCGACCTTCGTCGAGAACGACGGCGGGCCGCCGCGCATCCTGATCGCCAAGCTGGGCCAGGACGGGCACGACCGGGGCCAGAAGGTCGTCGCGACCGGATACGGCGATCTGGGCTTTGACGTTACGGCGGGCAGCCTATTCCAGACGCCGTCGGAGGCTGCTCAAGAAGCCGTCGAGAAGGGCGTTCACGCGGTCGGCGCATCATCGCTGGCGGCAGGGCATCTGACGCTGGTGCCCGAGCTGAAGGCCGAGCTGCAGAAGCTGGGCCGGCCCGACATCATGATCGTGGTTGGGGGCGTAATTCCGCCGTCCGACGTGCAGCCCCTGCTCGATATGGGCGCGGCCGCCGTCTATCCGCCCGGTTCGGCCATCGCCGATACGGCGGTCGACCTGATCGAGAAGCTGAACCAGCGTCTGGGTTACGCCCAGCCCGCGCCTAAGGAGACCGCATGATCGGCGCCCTGAACCATGTCGGGATCGCGACCCCGTCGATCGCGGACTCGATCAAACTGTATCGCGACGTGCTGGGGGCGACCAAGATCGGCGAGCCCTTCGACCTGCCGGCGCAGGGGGTAAAGGTCTGTTTCATCGACACGCCGACGGCCCAGATCGAGCTGATCGAACCCTATGACGAGACCAGCCCCATCGTCGGCTTCCTGGTTAAGAACCCCAAGGGCGGCCAGCACCACGTCTGTTTCGAGGTCGAGGACATCCACGCCGCCGTCGCCGAGATGCGGGCCAAGGGGGTGACCATCCTGGGCACGGGCGAGCCGCGCATCGGGGCGCACGGGACGCCGGTCGTCTTCCTGCATCCGCGCGACATGGGCGGCGTGTTGATCGAGCTGATGGAGACGCCAAAAGCGGGGCATTAAGCGGAGCCTTTGGTCAGGTTGGGCCGTTGAAGGCGAAACCAGAGGACATGACATGATGTCGCACCGCCTGACCGCGTTCGTCGCCATCGCCGCCTTGGCCGGCGCCGCAGCCTGCTCTCGCACCGAGCCGGAACAGCCCGCCGCCCCGGTCGAACCGTCGGCCGCGCCTGCATCCAATGCGCCCTCGGTCGGCTATGCCTGCGAAAGCGGCGCGACGCTTCAGGTCCAGTATGTCGACAGCGACAACGCCAGGCTGACCCATCAGAACCAGAACTATGCCTTGCGTTCGGTGCAGGCCGCCAGCGGCGCGCGCTATGTCGGCGGCGGGGTGGAATGGTGGACGGCGACGCGTGATGGACAGGAGAGCGGCACGCTGAGCCGACTGGGTCCGGACGGCACCACAGGTGTCGCGGTGCTGGAGCGCTGCTCGCGGCCGATCCCCGGGGCGGATGCGACGCCCGGACCGCTGCCGACGCCAGGTCAGACGCCGACCGAGGCGACCGGCGGGGTCTTGCCCGCTGCGCTGCCCTGCAAGGGGCCGCAACTGACGCTGGCGGCGGGCGACGGGGATGCGGGCGCCGGAAATCGGGTCACCAACTTCAGTCTTCAGAATATCGGAAGCCAGGCCTGCAGCCTGACCGGCTATCCGACAGTGACCTTGCAGGACGCGCGCGGACGCACCCTGTCGTCCATACGCGCCGAACAGAGCCCCGGAAGCTATTTCCGCCAAGGCCAGGCCCCGACGCCGGTCCAGCTGGCGCCCCGCGCCAAGGCCTATTTCGAAATGGCCTGGAGCGTCGTGCCCAACGAAGCCATGCAAAAGACCTGTCCCGACGCGGCCACGATAAAGGTCACGGCGCCCAGCGATACCGCCGCCGTCAGCCTGCCGTTCTCGTTCAGCCCCTGCGGCGGTCGCATTCGCGTCAGTCCGATCCGGGCCGAGGCCAACCCGGCCCCGGCGACCTGAGGCGGGTGGAAACCGATCGAAAATCGGCGTAGGTCGCGGCTCATGACCCAGAGCTTCTACGACCGCGTCGCCGGCGAACTGTCCGAGATCGACGCCCAGGGCCTGACCAAGCCCGAACGCATCATCGCCTCGCGCCAGGGGCCTGTGATCCAGGTCGCCGGCCGCGACGTGCTGAACTTCTGCGCCAACAACTATCTTGGCCTGGCCGGCGACGAGCGCGTGACCCAGGCCGGAATGGCGGCGCAAGCGAAGTGGGGCGCCGGCACCGCGTCCGTGCGCTTCATCTGCGGCACGCTGGAGATCCACAAGGAGCTGGAAGCGGCCATCGCCGCCTATCTCGGTTTCGAGGACGCCATCCTGTTCGCCGCCGCCTTCGACGCCAACGGCGGTCTGTTCGAGCCGCTGCTGGGCGAAAACGACGCCATCGTCTCCGACAGCCTGAACCACGCCTCGATCATCGACGGGGTGCGGCTGTGCAAGGCCAAACGCTATCGCTTCGCCAACTCCGACATGGACGAGTTGGAAAGCCGGCTGAAGGAGGCCCGCGCGGCCGGCGCCCGCGACATCATCATCGCCACCGACGGCGCCTTCTCAATGGACGGCTATATCGCCAAGCTGGACGAGATCCGGGCGCTGGCCGACAAATACGACGCCCTGATCATGGTGGACGACTGCCACGCCACGGGTTTCCTCGGCATGCAAGGCAGGGGCTCGTTCGCCCATCACGGTGTCGAGGTGGATTTCGTCACCGGAACCTTCGGCAAGGCCCTGGGCGGCGCCATGGGCGGCTTCATCTGCGCCAAGAAGTCGGTGGTCGAACTGCTGAAGCAGCGGGCGCGGCCCTATCTGTTCTCCAATGCACTCGCGCCGGCCGTGTGCGGGTCCAGCCTGGAGGCCATCCGCATCGCCCAAGGGACGGAAGGCGATGCGTTGCGCACCCGTCTGTCGGCCAACGCCCATCGCTATCGCGGGGCCATGTCGGACGCAGGCTTCACCCTGCTGGACGGCGAGCATCCGATCATCCCTGTCATGCTGGGCGACGCCAAACTGGCGCAGGATTTCGCGGCGCGGGCGTTGGAGCTGGGCGTCTATGTGATCGGTTTTTCCTTCCCCGTCGTGCCGCGTGGTCAGGCCCGCATCCGTACACAGATGTCGGCGGCGCATAGCTTCGATCAGATCAACCGGACGGTTGAAGTGTTCACTCAGGCGGGACGGGAACTGGGCGTCATTTAGCCCCTTTCGCCCGCCATCGACGAAGACCAAGCGGCGAGAAGGCGTGGGGCCTCAGCCGCCGGTTCCGGGATGAACCCGGAGCCGTGATTTCAGGGAGTTGAGACTATGACCGACACGATGAAGGCCCTGGCCAAGACCGCGCCTGGCGTCGGCCTGGAACTGATTGACGCGCCTATCCCCGAGGCGGGACCGGAGGATGTGCTGATCCGGGTGCATCGCACGGCTGTCTGCGGCACCGATATCCACATCTGGAACTGGGACGAGTGGTCCCAGAAGAACGTTCCGACCCCGATGATCACCGGCCACGAGTTCGCCGGCGAGATCGTCGCCATCGGCAAGGACGTGGATCGGCCGCTGAAGATCGGCCAGCGCGTCTCGGCCGAGGGCCACGTCATCGACCTGAACTCGGAAGCCGCCCGCGCCGGCCATTTCCACCTGGACCCCAAGACGCGCGGCATTGGCGTGAACCGTCAGGGCGCCTTCGCCGAGTTCGTGGTGGCGCCGGCCTTCAACGTGATCGAACTGCCGGACGATGTGCCCTATGAGATCGGCTCGATCCTCGATCCGTTCGGCAATGCGGTTCACACGGCCCAGCAGTTCGACCTGCTGGGTGAGGATGTGCTGGTCACCGGCGCCGGCCCGATCGGTATGATGGCCGCCGCTGTTGCCCGCCACGCGGGCGCGCGCACCGTGGTCCTGACCGACATCAACGACTTCCGGCTGGAGCTGGCGCAGAAGGTCGCGCCGGGCGTTCGCACCGTGAATACGACCAAGGAAGACATCCACGATGTCATGAAGGAACTGGGCCTGAAGGTTGGCTTCGACGTGGCGCTGGAGATGTCTGGCTCGCCCATCGCCTTCAAACAGTGCGTCGACACCCTGATCATGGGCGGCGGCATGGCGCTGCTGGGCATTCCCGGCAAGCCGATGGAAACCGACTGGGGCGCGATCATCCTGAAGGCCCTGACCATCAAGGGCGTGTACGGCCGCGAGATGTTCACCACCTGGCGCAAGATGCTAGGCCTGCTGAAGGCCGGGCTGGACCTCAGCCCGCTGATCACTCACCGCCTGGGTTACGCCAACTACCGCGAAGGCTTCGAAGCCATGAAGTCGGGCCAGTCGGGCAAGGTCGTGCTGGACTGGGACAAGGCGGCCTGAGAGACGAATGCTGCTGATCAGACAGCCAGCAGCTGTTTGATCAGCGCCTTTTCAAACCCCTTGGTCTCTGACCCCGGCAAGGCCTTGCCGATTTCGCCGCTTTCGAACAGGGCGAAGACCTTGGGGTGGACATAAGACGCGCGGCAGACGGTGGGGGTGTTGCCCAGCAGACCGGAGACGGCTTTCACGCAGACGGTGATCTTTCGCTTGGCGTCGGTGGGCGAGGTCGGGGCCTCGGTCTCTCGCAGCGCCCGCGCCGCCGAGACGGTCCCGGCCCAGGTGCGAAAGTCCTTGGCCGAGAACTGCTCGCCCATCGCCTCGCGGATGTAGGCGTTCACGTCATCGGAATCGACCGGGCACAGCGTGCCGTCGGCCGCGCGATATTTGAACAGTTGCTGGCCGGGCAGGCCTTCTAGCTGCCGCACGACCTTGGCCAGGCGCCGGTCCTTGACGCTGACGCTGTGATCCTTGCCGCTCTTGCCGCGAAACTCGAACGTCAGGGCCGCGCCGTCCACGTCGATGTGGCGCTTGTGCAGAGTCGTCAGGCCGTAGCTGCGGTTCTGTTTGGCGTAGATGGAGTTGCCGACCCGGATAAGGGTGATCTCCAGCAGGCGCACGGCGGTGGCCAACACCTTGTCGCGACAGACGCCGCGAAGAGCCAGGTCATGTTCGACCTTCTCGCGCAGCTTCGGCAGGTTGCGCGAGAAGGCGGGCAGCTTGTCGAACTTGTTCTCCGAGCGGGCCGTGCTCCAGTCGTTGTGATAGCGGTATTGTTTGCGGCCCTTCACGTCCCGGCCGGTGGCCTGGATATGGCCGTTGGCCTTGGGACAGATCCAGACGTCGGTCCAGGCTGGCGGAATGGCCAAGGCGCGGATGCGGTCCAGGGTTTTGGCGTCCGTGACGGTCTTGCCCTTGGCGTCGCGATAGGACCAGCCCTTGCCGGCGCGGCGGCGGGTCAGGCCCGCGAACTCGTCGCTGCAATAGCTGAGGCCTTGGGGAACTTCGGCGGCGATGTCGAAGGCGTGCGATCCGTCGGCCATCAGCCGTTCGCCTTTTCGAGGCGATCATGCAGCCGTTTGATCCAGCGCTCGGCCGGATCGCCGCCCCACAGCAGCCAGGCGATATAGCCGGCCGAAGGATCGGTGCGGCTGCCCCAGCCCTTGCCGTTCTTGTCCACGGTGTGGCGGGCGAAATAGCTGTAGATGTCCTTGATGTCCTTGTCCGAGACGGGCTTCTGATCCGCCAACTGATGGGCGCGGCGTACGCCGACCTCGGTGCCGCCCCGGTCGTGCTTGTCGCGCAGGTCGAGACCGCGCTTGGCCTGGGTCGCGACGCCCTTGGGCGGCTTGCGTTGCGCGTCGGTGAGTGTGGTTTTGGCGGCCATCGCATCTTTCCGTACAAGGACTTGGGCCGAACGCCGTGTCTGGCGCGCGAGTTCCGCTTGACCGCGCGGGCCGGGCGCGGGACGAGGCGGCATGAACTATCGCCACAGCTTTCACGCCGGAAACTTCGCCGACCTGGTCAAGCACGCTCTGGTGTTGTGGCTGGTGAAGGCGCGGCAGGCCGCGGGGCCGCTGACGGTCTTCGACACCCATGCGGGGGCGGGGCTGTACGATCTGTCGGGCGAGGGCGCGCGGTCCAAGGAGGCCGAGGCCGGCGTGGCGCGGCTGATGTCCGCCGAGGGGCGGACGCCGCTGATGGACGCGCTGGCGGCCGAGGTCGCGGCGCTGAATCCTGAGGGCGGATCGCGGTTCTATCCGGGGTCGCCGTTGCTGATCGCGGACGCGCTGACGCCCGGCGGTCGCTACGTCGGGTTCGAGCTGAACCCGCCGGTGCGAGCCATGCTGGCCGAGGCGCTGAAGGGGCGAACGAACGCCGAGGCGCGCGAGGGCGACGGCTATGCGGCCGTGGTCGCGGAGGCGGCGAAAGCGCGCGGGCCGCTGGTGCTGATCGACCCGCCTTTCGAAAAGCCCGACGACTATGTCCGCTCGGCCGAGACCGCGATTTCGGTGGTGAGGCGCGATCCGACGGCGACGGTGGCGATCTGGACGCCGCTGAAGGATCTGGAGACCTTCGACGGCTTCATCCGGCGGCTGCAGGGCAAGGAGAGGCCGACCCTGGTCGCCGAGGCGCGGCTGAGGCTGCTGACCAATCCGATGAAGATGAACGGCTGCGCTATGGTGGTGGTCAATCCGCCGGCGGGCGCGGAAGCGGCCGCGACCGAGATCTGCGGCTGGGTCGCGGGGGCGCTGGGCGAAGCGGACGGACGGGCCGAGGTCTGGACCTTCTGACCGCAGTCACTAGGTTGATCGCATGACGCGCATCGCCATTCTGGAAACCGGACACCCGCCGGAGCATCTGAAGGACGATTTCGACGACTATCCGGCGCGGTTCCGGGCCCTGCTGGGCGAGGGCGTGCCGACGACGCGGTTCGACGTGCAGTCTGGGCATCTGCCGGGCGATCCCTCGGCGTTTCATGGGGCCATCGTCACGGGGTCGGCGGCGGGGGTCTATGACGACCTGCCGTGGATCCCGCAGTTGATTGACTGGCTGAGGGCGGCGCGGGGTCGGACGCGGCTGGTCGGCATCTGTTTCGGGCATCAGGCGCTGGCCCATGCGTTCGGCGGGGTGGTGGAGAAGTCGCACAAGGGCTGGGGCGTGGGGCTGCACCGCTATGACGTGCGTGAGGATGCGCCGTGGATGCATCCGCGCGCGCGGACGATCGCCATTCCCGTTTCGCATCAGGATCAGGTGGTCGCGGTTTCGGACGATGCGCGGGTGATCGCGTCCAGCGGGTTTACGCCTTACGCCGGTCTGGCCTGGGGCGACGATGCGATCTCGTTCCAGTGCCACCCGGAGTTTCAGCCGGACTATGCGGCGGCCCTGATCGAGGGACGGCGTGGGGTGCGCATCCCGCATGATGTGGCGGATCAGGCGATCGACAGTCTGAAACGGCCCAACGACCGGGCGGTGCTGACCGCCTGGATCCGCGCCTTCCTGCTGCTGACCCCGCCGCCGGTCGAGGATGACGGCAGCGGGATTTAAAGACCCAGCAGCCGGATCAGCGCCAGCGCCAGCACTACAAGGGCGCCCAGCGACAGGACGACGGCGGCGACGACACGGCCGCCGGCGCGGGCGACAGCGCGGATGTCGGTCTGAAGGCCCAGGGCGGCCATGGCGACGACGGTCAACAAGCCCGAGGCGGCGGCCATGGGCGCCAGCGCAGCCTGCGGGATCAGGTCGAACGAGCGCAGGCCGATCATGACCAGGAAGCCGATGATGAACCAAGGGAGCAGGCGCGACAGGCCGGGCTTTGCGGCGCCGGGCGCGCGCTCGCGGAAGATCAGCGACAGGGCGAGGATGACAGGGCCGAGCATCAGCACCCGCACCAACTTGACCACCGTGCCGGTCTGGGTGGCGACCGCGCCGAAGGGCGCAGCGGCCGCCAGAACCTGCGGCACGGCATAGACGGTCAGACCGGCCAGGGCGCCGTATTGCAGGCCGTTCAGATGGATCAGGCCACCCAGCAGGGGCAGGGTCAGAACCACGATCACGCCGAGCACGGCGGTGAAAGCGATGGAAGCGGCGACCTCTTTCCCGTCTGCGTCGATGACGGGGGCGACGGCGGCGATGGCGGAGTTGCCGCAGATGGCGTTGCCGCAGGCGACCAGCAGGGCCATGCGCGCGTTAAGGCCCAGGGCGCGGCCGACGCCGAAACCGACGACGATGGCGAGCGCGACCAAGGCGAAGATGCCCAGGACGAAGCCGACGCCCAGCGATGACAGGGTGGCGGCGCTGACCGAGGTGCCGAGCAGGACCACCGCAACCTCCAGCAGGGTCTTCGCGGAGAAGTCGATCCCGGCCTTGAACCGCGCATCGGGCGTCCAGGCGGTGCGGACGGCGGCGCCCAGCAGGATGGCCAGCACCAGCGGCTCCAGCCAGACATGGCCGATCACGTCGCGCTCGATGCTGGTCAGACCGATGGCGGCCAGAGTGACCAACAGGCACAGCATGACGCCCGGCCGGATTTTGCGCGCGAACGCTGTCGCCGACGCCACAATGGGCGCGCGAAGCGGGGCGGGCAGGGCGGCGGACTCCATCGGCAAGCGTGATGCGCCTGCCCTCGACGGCGGTCCAACGGATAGTTATGGTCGTTTCAATCCGATTTGGAGATCAATCGTGACCTTGGAACGCCTGCGTATCTTCGTCGCCGTCGCCGAGCGTGACCATGTGACGGCGGCGGCAAGGGCGCTGAACCTGACCCAGTCGGCGGTGTCGAATGCTTTGGCCGCTTTGGAAGCCGAGCATGACGTGCGGCTGTTCGACCGGGTCGGGCGTGGCGTGGTGCTGAACGAGACCGGCCGCGCCTTCCTGCCCGAGGCCAAGGCGGTGCTGGCGCGAGCGGCGGCGGCTGAGGCGGCTCTGGCGGACATGAGCGCCCTACGGCGCGGGCGTCTGGCGGTGTTCGCCAGTCAGACCATCGCCAGCTACTGGCTGCCGCGCCGATTGGTGGATTTCCATACGGCCTATCCCGGCGTCGAACTGGCCGTCGAGATCGGAAACACGCGCGAGGCGGCGCAGGCCGTGTTGAGCGGCGCTGCCGAGATCGGCCTGGTCGAGGGGGCGGTGGACGAGCCGGCCCTGTCGCAGGTTCAGGTGGGGTCGGATCGGCTGGCCGTGCTGGTGACGCCGGACCATCCCTGGGCGACGCGACGTCGGCTGGAGGCGAATGATCTGGCGGACCAGCCTTGGGTGTTGCGCGAAGTCGGCTCGGGCACGCGATCGACTCTGGAGGCAGCGGTGCGGGACATTGGGGTCGATCCCGCGACCCTGTCGGTGTCGATGACCCTGCCGTCGAACGAGGCCGTGCTGGCGGCGGCCGAGGCCGGGGCCGGGGCCACGGCGCTGTCGGAAAGCGTGGCCTATGCGTCGGTGGCCGCCGGACGGCTGGTGACGGCGCCCTTCACCCTGCCCGAGCGGCCGTTCCGCCTGTTACGACACCGCGAACGGTATCGCAGCCGCGCCGGCGACGTGTTTGTCGAGGCGATGGGCTAGGGCCACTTCACCACCGGCGGCATGGACGACAGGATCGAGTCGACGTTCCCGCCCGTCTTCAGCCCGAACATGGTGCCACGGTCGTAGAGCAGGTTGAACTCGACGTAGCGGCCCCGCCGGATCAGCTGTTCCTCGCGCTCCTCGGCCGTCCAGGGCTCGGCCATGCGGGCGGCGACAATGCGCGGATAGACGTCCAGGAAGGCCAGGCCGATGTCGCGGGTGAAGGCGAAGTCGCGGTCATAGTCGCCGCTGTCGTGATGGTCATAGAAGACGCCGCCAGTACCGCGCGGCTCCTTGCGGTGAGGCAGATAGAAATACTCGTCGCACCAGGCCTTGTATTTGGCGTGCCAGGTGGGGTCGTGGGCGTCGCAGGCGGCCTGCATGGCCGCGTGGAAGGCGACGGTGTCGGGGTGATCCTGACGACGATCCGCCATCAGCACGGGCGTCAGGTCGCCGCCGCCGCCGAACCAGCTCTTGGTCGTGGCGATGAAGCGTGTGTTCATATGAACGGCCGGAATGCGCGGGCTGACGGGGTGGCAGATCAGGCTGATCCCCGTCGCGAAGAAGCGCGGATCGACGTCGGCGCCGGGCACGTTCTTGGCGTAGTCGGGGGGAAAGGCACCATGCACGGTAGAGACGTGGACGCCGACCTTTTCGAACAGGCGGCCGTGCATCATTCCCATGACGCCGCCGCCGCCCTCGGGCCGTTCCCATGCGGTGCGGACGAAGCGACCGGGCTCGCCGGGGAACAGGTCGGCGGGGGCGGCATCCTCCAGCGCCTCGAAGGCGGCATGGATGCGGTCGCGCAGATGTTCGAACCAGGCGCGGGTCTCGACCTTCTTAAGGTCGAGCGGATCGGAGAAGACGGCGTCGCTCATGGCGCGCTTGAACCACGTCGCGGCCGCGGCGTCATCCGGCGAGGTTGTCATAAGCAGAATCGCGGGCGCTAATGGCCGTCTGCCGTTTTCAGGAAGCCCGCCCATGATCCGTCGTCTCGTCTCCGTCGCCGTCGCCTCGCTCGCGCTGGGAGGAGCGGTTCAGGCCCAGGACGCGGACGAGGCGCGGGTGATGGAGATTTTGAAGACCACGCCGCTGATCGACGGGCACAACGACCTGCCGTGGGCGCTCCGACAGCAGTATGGGAATGACGTCTACGCCGTTGATCTGACGAAGAATCTGGCGGCGTCGACGAAACTGCATACTGACATCGCGCGCCTGCGGGCTGGAGGCGTCGGAGGGCAGTTCTGGTCCGTCTATGTGCCCGCCAGCCTGACGCCGCTGGAGGCGGTCGAAGAAACCTTTGAGCAGATCGATACGGCCAAACGCATCATCGCCGCCCATCCCGACACCTTCGGCTTGGCGACCACGGCGGACGAGGTGGATGCGGTGTTCAAGTCGGGCCGGATCGCCAGCCTGATCGGGATGGAGGGCGGCTATTCGATCGACGATTCCCTGGCCCTGCTGCGGGAGTTCTACCGCGCCGGCGCCCGCTACATGACCCTGACCCACTCCAAGACCACCACCTGGGCCGACAGCGCGACGGACGCGCCGAAGTGGGGCGGGCTCAGCCCGTTCGGCGAGGTGGTGGTCAAGGAGATGAACCGGCTGGGCATGATGGTCGATCTCAGCCACGTCTCCGAGGAGACGATGCTGGACGCCATGCGCGTGTCCGATGCGCCGGTGATCTTCTCCCACTCCTCGGCGCGGGCGGTCACGGATCATCCGCGCAATGTGCCGGATCGAGTGCTGCGGATGATGCCGCAGGACGGCGGCATCGTGATGATCAACCTGGCGCCCGGCTTCGTGTCCGAGGCGGTGCGAACCTGGAACGGGGCCAAGGCGGGCGAGGAGGCGCGGCTGAAGACCCTGAACCCCGGCGATCCCGGCGCGGTCGAGGCCGGGCTGACCGCCTGGACCGCCGCCAATCCGACGCCCCAGGCGACCCTGGCCGACGTGGTGGCGCATATTCAGCACGTGCGCGAAGTGGCGGGCATCGACCATGTCGGCCTGGGCGCCGACTTCGACGGCATCGGCAGCCTGCCGGAAGGCATGGGCGGGGTGGACGCCTATCCGCGAATCCTGGCGGCCCTGATGGAGGCGGGCTGGACCGAGGCCGACATCCGCAAGATCGCCGGCGAGAACCTGCTGCGGGTGATGCGGCCGGTCGAGGCGGTGGCGGCGTCAAAGTCCGGCGAACGCCCGTCGATGGCGCGGCTGGAGCCCGCTTCGGCTCAGAACTGACCGACGGCGCCCGTCTGGCGCAGGCCTTCCCAAAGGGCGATTCCGGCTGTGACCGACAGGTTCAGCGAGCGGGCGTCGGGTCGCAGCGGCACGACGACACGCGCGTCGGCGGCGGCGTGGACATAGTCGGGGGCGCCGGCGCTTTCCTTGCCAAACAGCAGGGTGTCGTCAGGCTGGAAGACGAAATCGGGCAGGGGTGTGGCGCCCTTGGTCGTAAGCAGCACCAGCCGCCCGGCCGGACGATCCGCCTGGAAGGCTTCCCAGTCCGCGTGGCGGGTCATGTGGGACAGTGGGCCGTAGTCGAGGGCGGCGCGCTTCATGGCGCGGTCGTCAAAACGGAAGCCCGTCGGCTCGATCACATGCAGATCGACGCCGAAACAGGCCGACAATCGGATGCAGGCTCCGACGTTCTGAGGAATGTCCGGTTGAAAAAGGGCGAGACGCATTCTAAGGCCTGACATACGCGCGGCGAGGGGGTTTGTCGCGGTCTGTTTGCGAGCGTTTCGCAAGAAACGTCAGCAGCTTGCGTCCAACGCGGCGCAAGTCACGGGCCGTCGGGGATTCCCGGCGTCTTTTGTTGGTTCGTGCCGTGGCTGGGGACGCCCTTGGGGGTCTTCTGCGGCGTTCGAGAGGTGGAAACGTGGCCGAATCGGTCGTGCATACGGAAGACGGTCACAGCCCTGAGGGCGGTGATCCCAATCGTCGGGACTTTATCTACATCGCGGCGGGCGCCGCAGCGGTCGGCGCGGGCGCCATGATCGCCTGGCCGCTGATCAACCAGATGAATCCGGCGGCCGATACGCTGGCGCTGGCGTCGATCGAGTTCGACCTGACCAAGGTTCAGGAAGGCCAGCAGGTCGTCATCAAATGGCAGGGCAAGCCGGTGTTCGTGCGTTACCGCACCCCGGCCGAGTTGCAGAAGGTCATCGCGGACGATCATGCTCCGGACCTGAAGCAGCCCCAGACCGACGCCGAGCGCACTAAGCCGGGTCACGAGAAATATCTGGTCGTCATCGGTTCGTGCACGCACCTGGGCTGCGTGCCGACCTTTGGCGCGGGCGATTACGGTGGCTGGTTCTGCCCCTGCCACGGCTCGCACTACGACGCCTCCGGCCGCATTCGTAAGGGGCCGGCGCCTCTGAACCTGGTGGTGCCGGAATACGATTATCTGTCCGACACCCGCGTCAAGATCGGCTGAGGACCAAGGGGGAATCATGAGCGATCACGAGAGCACCTACGTCCCGAAGACGGGCGTCGAGAAGTGGCTGGACACCCGGCTGCCGATCATCCGTTTCGGCGCGGACTACATGTCCCTGCCGACGCCGCGGAACCTGAACTACTGGTGGACCTTCGGCGGCATCCTGGCCCTGTGCCTGATGACGCAGATCGTCACCGGCATCGTCCTGGCCATGCACTATACGCCGAACGTCGACCTGGCCTTCGCCTCGGTCGAGCGCATCATGCGCGACGTGAACGGCGGCTGGCTGATCCGCTATGTCCACGCCAACGGCGCGTCGATGTTCTTCATCGCCGTCTATCTGCATATGCTGCGCGGCCTCTACTACGGCTCGTACAAGGCGCCGCGCGAGATGATCTGGATCATCGGCTGCGTGATCTTCTTCCTGATGATCGCCACCGCCTTCCTGGGCTACGTCCTGCCGTGGGGCCAGATGTCGTTCTGGGGCGCTGAGGTCATCACCAACCTGATCGGCGCCATTCCCGTGCTGGGCGAGCCGATCCTGATCTGGCTGCGCGGCGGCCCGGCGATCGACAATGCGACGCTGAACCGCTTCTTCTCGCTGCACTATCTGCTGCCCTTCGCCATCCTGGGCTGCGTCGTGCTGCACCTCTGGGCGCTGCACTCGGCCGGTCAGAACAACCCGGTCGGCATCCTGATCCCGAAGGATCGGGAGAAGAAGGACACGCTGCCCTTCCACCCGTATTTCACGGTCAAGGACGGCTTTGCGATCATCCTGTTCCTGATCCTGTTCGCCATCTTCGTCTTCTATCAGCCGAACGCGCTGGGCCACGCCGACAACTATATCCCGGCCAACCCGCTGCAGACGCCGGCCCACATCGTGCCCGAGTGGTACATGCTGCCCTTCTACGCGATCCTGCGCGCCATCCCGGACAAGTTCGGCGGCGTGGTGGCCATGTTCAGCGCCATCGGCGTGCTGTTCGTCCTGCCCTGGCTGGATACGTCCAAGGTGCGCTCGATGCGCTATCGCCCGACGATGCGGACCTTCTTCATCATCTTCCTGGTGGTGGGCGTGGGCCTGGGCTGGTGCGGTGGTCAGCTGCCTGACGCGCCGGTGATCGGGTCGTTCAAGACCTTCACCCTGATCGACGGCGACCTGAACTCCTACCTGTGGCTGACGCGGGTCTTTACCCTCTACTACTTCGTCTTCTTCCTGATCATCATGCCGCTGGTCGGGTTGAAGGAGCAGCCGCTGCCGATCCCGGCGACGATCTCCGAGCCGGTCCTGACCGGCGCCGGCGCCGTCGAGCACAAGGTCTGAAAATCATGACGATTGGAATGAAGACCGTGTCGTTCAAGACGATCATCGCCTCGGCCGCCATCGCGCTGGGTCTGTCGAGCGCAGCCGCTCCCGCCATGGCGTCGGGCGCCGCCGCCCATCCGCGCTCGGGCGGGTTCAGCTTCGAGGGGCCGTTCGGCACCTATGACCAGGGCCAGCTGCAACGCGGCTATAAGGTCTATCACGAGGTCTGCGCCGCCTGTCACAGCATGAACCTGATGCACTATCGGAACCTGGGCGACCGTCATGGGCCGTTCTGGAATCCGAAGTACCCGAACCCGAACGACAACCCTGTCGTGAAGGCTCTGGCCAAGGAAAATCAGGTCGGCGACATCGACAGCGAGACTGGCGAGGCGATCCAGCGTGACGCCACGCCCGCCGACAAGTTCCGCGCCCCCTATCCCAACGCCACGGCGGCGGCGGCGGGCAATGGCGGCGCCGCGCCGCCCGACCTATCGGTCATGGCCAAGGCCCGTCACGACGGCGCCAACTACATCTATTCGCTGCTGTCGGGCTACAAGGCCGCGCCGGCCGGCCTGCAGATCCGCGAGGGTCAGCACTACAACCCCTATATGGCCGGCGACCTGACGCCGTTCTGGACGGGTGACCACAAGGACGTTCCGCCCGGCGGCTTCATCGCCATGCCGCCGCCGCTTCAGAACGGTCAAGTGACCTATGACGACGGTTCGCCGCAGACGGTCGATCAATACGCCAAGGACGTCGCGGCCTTCATCGCCTGGACGTCCGAGCCGAAGATGGTCGAGCGCAAGCAGGCCGGTCTGGGCGTGATGATCTATCTGCTGCTGTTCGCCGGCATCACCTACGTCGCCTACCGCCGCATCTGGAAGGGCGTCGCGCACTAAGGACGTCGCCGCCTGATCGAAATCGTAAGCCCGCCGAGGTTCGCCTCGGCGGGCTTTTTCGTTTGCAGATCATGTTTGGTACGGCCCGAAGCCGTTGTGTGCACTGTCTGAAGTTGATTGTCATCGCCTTGAGGTGGCGCGTGTTTGCAACCTGTGTCTAAATCGCTGACGAACTTCGTGAGGTGACAATGCTTACAATTGCTCTCGGCTTGGCGATGACAGTTTCCGCCGCGCAGCCGACCACCACACCAAGTCCCTCGAACTCTCAGGTCATCTACGCGGTCGGCGGCCTTGCGCGTTTCGAAGACAACGACCGTCGCCTGATTGTCGAAAACGAGCGGCGTGATCAAATCCAGCGTTGGCGGCAGGTGGTCATCAACCAGCGCTTCGAGCTGGCTGACAAACTCGACCGTTTGATCGCCAGCGGCGATTGCGAAGCTGCGAGGGATCTGGCCGTCCGTGGTCGTTATGCCGACATTCGCGAGGCCGTGACAAAAACCTGCGACGCTCGCGAGAGCCCCGTTGCACGCTAACGGAAGCCTCGTTTGTGTCGACAGCTGGATGATCGCCCCCTAGGGTCGCGCATCGTTTCTGGCTGTGGGGCCCTCAGTTCATGCGTCTTGTCTCTTCTTTCGCCGCTCTTTTGTTGGCGAGCGCCGCCTTGTCCGCCTGCGCCACGGCGCCCAACCCCGCTGCGGATCACACCGTCCCGACTTTCGATGCGGCGCGCATCTCGCAGGACATCAAGACGCTTTCGGACGACAGTTTCGAGGGCAGGGGCATCGCCACACCGGCCGAGGAAAAGGTCATCCGGTATCTGAGCGAAGGCTACGCCGCCGCCGGGTTCGAGCCGGGCGGGCCGAACGGCCAGTGGACGCAGGACGTGATCCTGAACCGCTTTACCCAGTCCAATGTCCGGGCGTCGTTAAAGCTGGGCGACTGGACCCTGGCGATGACGCAAGGGCGCGAGGTCGCCATCTCGACCCGCCGCCCGGCTGAAAACGTCAGCCTTAAGGACGCGCCGCTGGTCTTCGTCGGCTATGGCATCAATGCGCCCGAGCGGCGGTGGAACGACTTCAAGGGCCAGGACCTGCGCGGCAAGATCCTGGTCGTGCTGGTCAATGACGCCGACTTCGAGGAGCCAGCGCTGAACACCTTCGGCGGCAAGGCCATGACCTATTACGGCCGCTGGACCTACAAATACGAAGAGGCGGCCAAACAGGGCGCGGCGGGCGTGCTGATCGTGCACGAGACGGCGCCGGCGTCTTACGGCTGGCAGACGGTCGCCAACTCCTGGGGCGTGTCGCAGTTCGACATCCTGCGCCAAAATGCGGCGGCGGAGCGCGTGCCGATGGAGGGCTGGATCCAGCGTGACGTGGCGGTCGATCTGTTCCGTCGCGCGGGTCTGGATTTCGACGCGCTGAAGGTCCAGGCGCGCAGCCGTGACTTCCAGCCGGTCGCCTTGCCCGGCGCATCCTTCTCGACCGAGTTCGACGTGGCCACCAGTCAGGTCACCAGCCACAACGTCATCGCCCGCCTGCCGGGCTCGACTCATCCGGACGAGACGATCCTCTATACCGCCCACTGGGATCACATCGGCATGGGCGAGCCGGATGCGACCGGCGACCGCATTTTCAACGGGGCGGTGGACAACGCGTCGGGCACGGCGGGTCTGTTGGAGCTGGCGCGCATGTTCGGTCGCGCGCCGCGCACCGAGCGCTCGATCGTGATGATCAGCTTCACCGGCGAGGAAAGCGGCCTGCTGGGCTCGGAATACTATGCGGTGAACCCGGTCTATCCGTTGGCCAAGACGGTGGGCGGGTTCAACATGGACTCCATGAACGTCTATGGCCGCGTCACCGGTCTGGGCGTCACCGGATATGGCCAGTCGGACTTCGACGAACGTCTAGCGGCGGCGATTCAGCCGCAAGGGCGGTCGCTGGTGCCGGATTACGAGAATGCGGCCGGCACCTATTATCGTTCGGACCACTTCCCGCTGGCCAAGCGCGGCGTGCCGATGGCCTACGCCGGCAGCCGGGGCGAATTCCGCGACGAACCGATCGCCGCGCGCGAGGCGGCGCGGTCGGAATACGGGGCCAAACGCTATCATCAGGCGGCGGATGAATGGTCGCCCGACTGGGACTACAGCGGCATGATCGAGGACCTGGCCGTCTTCTACGATGTCGGTCGCGCCCTGGCGAACGGTCGCGACTGGCCGCAGTGGAAGTCGGGTTCGGAGTTCGCGCCGGTGCGCGCCACGACCGCGTCCGAACGCCGCTAGTCTTTTCAAACATCGAGATGGGGCGGGGAGGGATCTCCGCCCCTTTGCCATTCCGCCTGTCGAGTCAGTTCAATGATCCATCGCCGTTCACCCCTCATCGCCCTCGCGGCGCTTGCACTCGCCGCCTGCGCGACCACGCCGGTCGCATCTCCGGCGCCGAAGCTGGACGCTTTCGCCGTGGCCTCGGCCGCGACGCCTCAGTTCAGCGCCCAGCGCCTGTCGGACCACATCAAATATCTGGCGTCGGACGAGTTGGAGGGGCGGTTTCCCGGCCTGATCGGCGAACGGCTGACCCTGGCCTATCTGCAGGCGCAGTATGAGGCGATGGGGCTGGAGCCGGGCGGGCGCGACGGATCATGGCTGCAGCCCGTCGATCTGGTGCGCTTCACGCCGGAGCGGGCGCCGATGGCGTCCTGGACCGGGGCGGACGGCGTGGCGCATCCGCTGGTTTCCGGGACGGACATCACCCTGCGGGCCGGTTCGGCGGAACCGGTCGTGACGGCCGAGGCGCCGCTGGTCTTCGCCGGTTACGGCATTTCGGGCCCGACCTGGGACGACTATGGCAATGCGGACCTGACCGGCAAGGTCGTGGTCATTCTGCGCGGCCAGCCGACGGTGATGGGCGAGGATCCCAACTTCTACGGCTCGACCACGCACAAGACCCAGGAGGCGCTGAAGCGGGGTGCCGTGGGCGTCATCACGCTTCAGGACCAGGACAACCGCTGGCGTCGCGCTTTGGGCGGGGCGACCCGGCCGCAGATGACGGTCAAGGGCGCGCAGGACCCGCGTTTCAGCGGATCCATCAACATGGCCACGGCGACGGCGATCGGCGGCGGGGCCCTGGAAGCCGCCGTCGAGCGTGCGAAGACGACCGCCTTGGGCGGAGCGATCGATCTGGGCGCGCGGCTCAGCGTCGATATCGCCGAGGCCACCGAGGTCATCCACTCCAACAACCTGCTGGCCAAGATCCCCGGCACCGAGCGGCCTGACGAGTACGTCTTCTATTCCGCCCACTGGGATCACGTCGGCAAGGCCCGGACTCCCAATGCCGAGGGCGACGACATCTTCAACGGCGCCTGGGACAATGCGTCGGGGACGGCCGGTCTGATCGAGATGGCGCGGGCGTTCAAGGCTGGACCGGCGCCGAAGCGCACCGTGGTCTTCCTGCACGTCACGGCCGAGGAGCAGGGGCTGCTGGGGTCGGAAGCCTATGCCGCCGATCCGGTCTATCCGCTGGCCAAGACGGCGGCGGACATCAACATCGACATGCTGCCCTTCACGCCAGCGACGCGCGACGTGGCGGTGTTCGGCGTGGGCAAGTCCGAGTTGGAGGATATCCTGGGCCGGTTTGCGGCCGTGCAGGGGCGGGTGGTGACGGGCGACGGCTATCCGGAGGAAGGCTTCTACTACCGCTCCGACCACTTCAACTTCGCCGCCGGCGGGGTGCCGGCCCTAATGCCGTGGACGGGCCGCGATTTCGTCGAGGGCGGGATCGAGGCGGGCAAGCCCTATTACGAGGGCGCGATGGCCAAATACTATCACAAGCTGACCGACGAATGGCGGGCCGACTATGATTTCACGGCCGCCTTGCAGAACCTAGACCTGCTGTATCGGCTGGGGCTGACGGTGGCCGACAGCGAGAGCTGGCCTGCGTGGAAGCCGACGGCCGAGTTCAACGCCATCCGCGACCGCACGGCGGACCAGAGACGCTAGGCCTCAAACCGCGCCGAACGGATAGGGGCTGACGGACTTGGACCAGTCATCGACCGCTAGGGGGCGGTCGATGGGGGCGGCGGCGCGTTCGGCGCAGGGGTGACGATGACACAGGCGGCAGGCCGGGCCGATGGGCGTGACCTCGGGGTTCTGCAGGTCGATGCCGTGGGCGTAGGCCAAGCGATGCGCGTGACGCAGTTCGCAACCCAGGCCGACGGCGAGGTCGTGGCGCTCATCATAACCGTCGTGGCCTTGCCGCTCGACCGTGCGGGCGAAGGTGAACCAGCGGCCGCCGTCTGGAGTCTCGATGATCTGGGTGACGATGCGGCCCGGCGTGCGGAAGGCCGAATGCAGCCGCCAGCGCGGGCAGGCGCCGCCGAAACGCGAGAAGGGAAAGGCGCCCGCCGCATAGCGTTTGGAGATGTTGCCCGCCTGATCGACACGCATCAGGAAGAAGGGCACGCCGCGCGCGGTGGGGCGCGACAGGGTGGTCAGGCGGTGCGCGGCCTGTTCGTAGCTGACGCCGAACCGGGCCTGGAGCCGAGCCAGATCGTAGCGCGTCTCTTCCGCCGCCCGCTGGAAGGCGGCGTAGGGCATCAGGGTCGCGGCGGCGAGCGTGTTGGTCAGGGCGACCTTCAGCAGCGATCGAGTGGGCGCGTCCGGGGCGTTCGAGGCCTCTGCCAGCGCGTTGAGCGCCGGCCCCTGCTCGGCCAGGGCCAGTTGATAGGCGGTGGCAAAGGCGCGCGAGGACGGCCCCAGGGTTTCCGACAGCAGCAGGCGGCGGCGGTGCAGGTCGTAGCGACGGGTCCACTCCACCATGACCTCGGCCGGCAGGGTTCGGACGCCAAGGTCGTGCCTGGCCGCCAGCCGATGGCGCGCGGCGGGTTCGAAGCCGTCAGCGTGGGCGGGCGCCTCTGTGGACAGGGCGTCGGACAGGGCCTCGCCCATCTGGTCCAGTTCGGGAAAATGGTTGCCGCGCGACTGGATGTATTCGCGCACCCATTCGGCGGGGCTGGTCTCGATCGGGCTCTCACCCGTTTCGGCGGCGGCGCGTGCGCGCGTGCGGCCGTCGTCGAAGGCCTGATAGAGGCGCAGCAGGGCGTCGGCGACGCCGGGCGCCTCTTCCAGCAGTTGCACCAGTTCGTGGCGGGGGGCGGATAGGTCCTTGAACAGGGGGTCGGCCAAGATTTCCGTGAGACGCGCCTCGTCCGCCGCGCCACCCTGGTTCAGCGCGCGCAGATCGACGTCATAGGTGTCCGCCAATCGCAGCAGCAACTGGGCTGAGACCGGCCGCTGATTGCGTTCTATGTGATTGAGATAGCTTGGAGAAACGTCCAGATCGGCGGCCATGGCGGTCTGGGTCAGCCCCAGATCGCGCCGCAGCCGCTTGAGCCGGGCACCCAGAAACAGCTTGCGGTCAGCGGCGGTGTTCATCACCACACGATGTCACAACGTGACCGAATAAGCAAAGTCATAGTATGACAAGATGACTTCGTTGATGGGGTTCGGTCTGTATCAGTTTTGACCGGTGCGTGTTCTTGTCTCCGAGACGGCGGCTGCGGCCGCGCCCTTCAGAGACCGAGTTCGAGCATGACCACCTTCGCCGATCTGGTGCCTTCGCCCGCCGGCCGTTTCGACGGCATCGAGCGCCCCTACACCCCTGAGGACGTCCTGCGCCTGCGCGGCTCGGTGCCGATCACCCATACGCTGGCGGAGCGGGGCGCCAACCGCCTGTGGCAATTGCTGCACGACGAGCCCTTCATCAATGCGCTGGGCGCCGTCACCGGCAACCAAGCCATGCAGATGGTCCGCGCGGGCCTGAAGGCCATCTATCTGTCAGGCTGGCAGGTCGCGGCGGACGCCAATACGGCCGGCGCCATGTACCCCGACCAGTCGCTGTATCCGGCCAACGCCGCGCCGGAACTGTGCCGCCGCATCAACCGCACCCTGCAACGCGCCGATCAGATCGAGCATGCCGAGGGCGGCGCCAAGCGTGACTGGTTCGTTCCCATCGTCGCCGACGCGGAAGCCGGTTTCGGCGGGCCGCTGAACAGCTTCGAGATCATGAAGGCCTTTATCGAGGCGGGCGCGGCCGGCGTTCACTTCGAGGACCAGCTGGCGTCGGAAAAGAAGTGCGGCCACCTGGGCGGCAAGGTTCTGATCCCGACCCAGGCGCATGAGCGCAATCTGGTCGCCGCGCGTCTGGCCGCCGACGTCATGGGCACGCCGACCATCACGGTCGCGCGCACGGACGCCGAAAGCGCGCAACTGATCACCTCGGACATCGACGAGCGGGACCAGCCCTTCATCGATCGCGACAACCGCACGCCTGAAGGCTTCTTCCGCCTGAAGGAGGGCACGGGTCTGGACCACTGCATCGCGCGCGGCCTGTCCTACGCCAATATCGCCGACCTGCTGTGGTGGGAAACCAGCCATCCGGATCTGGACGACGCCAAGAAGTTCGCGGAAGCCGTCCAGAAGGCCCATCCGGGCAAGCTGATGGCCTACAACTGCTCGCCGTCCTTCAACTGGAAGGCCAAGCTGGACGACGCCACCATCGCCAAGTTCCAGCGCGAGCTGGGGGCCATGGGCTACAAGTTCCAGTTCGTGACCCTGGCCGGCTTCCACAGCCTGAACAACTCGATGTTCGAGCTGGCGGACGGTTATCGCGATCGCGGCATGGCGGCCTATTCCGAGCTGCAACAGCGCGAGTTCGCCAACGAGGCCAGCGGCTACACCGCCACGCGTCACCAGCGCGAAGTCGGCACCGGCTATTTCGACCAGGTCGCCACGGTCATCTCCAACGGCACGTCCTCGACGACGGCGCTGAAGGACTCGACCGAGACCGCCCAGTTCACCCACGCGGCTTAACCCGGAAAGGAACCCGCAAATGGAACCGCTGACCCGAACCGAAGCCATCATCGACTTCTGCCTGGCGCCCCTGGAGCTCGACTCCGGCACGGAGGCCGAACGTGAGGTGCGTCGTCGTCTCACTCACGTGCTGAGGACCTATCAATCCAAGACCGCGACGCCCGTCGCCGTGGACTTCTCGTCCATGCCGTCACAAGTCATCAACGAAGCGGCGCACGGTTACGAATAGGCCGATGGCCCAAGAAAAAGGCCCGCTCCGATCGCTCGGAGCGGGCCTTGCTCTGTTCGAAGTGTCGCTTAGCGCGTCGTCGGGTCGGTGTTCAGCGATTGGGTGGTCGCAACCGCCGGGGTCGGAACAGGCGTCGCTTGCGGGACGGTGACCGAGATGGGCGTGCGCGCTGGCGCGGCGCCGGTTTCCTGAGGATCGCCGACGACGATGGTGGTGATCTGCGTCGCCTCGGTGGTGCAGGTCGCCAGGTCGCGGGTGATGTGACGGCCCAGGCAGAAGATGTCCTCGTAGCTGGGGCGCGAGGCGGCCAGGCACTGGAACAGCATCAGCTTGGACATATCCATGCAGAACTCGCTGTTCGGCTCGTGCGTCAGGGCCTCGGTATTGACCCGGGCCTCGTCGCCGCCGGCGCCGAGCGCGCCCAGAGCCGCGATGGCCAGAGAGCGGACGACGGCGGGGGTGTAGGGCGGGCCCTTGCGCGAAGGCTCCAGTCCCAGACCCGTGCCGCTGTTGGCGGCGGCGAACAGGCGGCTCGATTCCTCTGGCGACGGCAGCATCTTCACGGCCGACAGGGTCTTTGCACTTTCCAGTCGCACTTCGCGGTTCGGGATGGGCGTGATGGCCCAGCGGCGGCGGGGATCGCTGCGGCCCTGGATGGTGTAGGCGTCCTGCTCGATCGCCTCGGCGATGGCGCGCATGGCGATGGCGTCCTTGCCGACGGTCGCCGAGATCAGGCCGGCGGCCGCATCGGCGCCGGGCAGGGTGGCGGCGTAGGCCGGATCGGCGACGATCTGGGCGACCATGCGCTGACGTTGCGCCGGATCGATCGCATACTGCTGTACGCCGGCGACGAACTCGGGCGACTGCAGGGCGATGATGGCGCCGTATGCGATCAGCCCGCGCGACAACTGGTCGGCGTCATAGGCCGAACCCTTGCGCAGGGCGGCCTGGATCGATTCCGCATCGGGGAAGCCGCCCGGCTGGATCGTCTGGGCTTCACGCAGGAAGGCGACATAGATGGCGGCGGCGTCCGCCACGCCCTGGTTCAGCGACACGGGGGGCGGCTTGCGGGCGGCCAGTTCCGCCGCCAGACGCTGGGCTTCCAGCTCGGCCTTCGAGGGTCCGCTCTCGCAACTGGCGAGCAGGACAGCGGCGGCGAGGGCGGCGGCCGACAGACCGCGGCTCAGTAGGGCCGTTTTCATGGAGACTTCCTCAGGCGAATACGCGCGCAAAAAGCGCCAATACTGTTGGCGCTTATAAGGCGGGCCTTATGGTTATCCGAAGGTTAATCGAACAGTTTCGACACCGATTCTTCGTTCGCGATCCGTCGGATAGCCTCTCCGACCAGCGGAGCCACGGAAACCGCTCGGATTTTCGGGCAGTTCAAAACTTCGTGGGGTTGTTCGATGGAGTTGGTGATCACCAGCTCCTTCAGCGGGCCGTCGGTGATGCGCTGGACGGCGGGACCGGACAGGACGCCGTGGCTGATGTAGGCCGAAACCTCGGTCGCGCCCTGATCGATCAGGGCCTTGGCGGCGTTGACCAGGGTGCCGCCAGAATCGACGATATCGTCGAACAGGATGCAGCGGCGGCCCTGAACGTCGCCGATGATGTTCATGACCTCGCTCTCGCCCGCCTTGGGCCGGCGCTTGTCGACGATGGCCAGGTCGGCGTCCAGGCGGCTGGCCAGCGAACGGGCGCGCACAACGCCGCCGACGTCGGGCGAGACGATCATCAGGTCGTCGCCGCGGGCGTAGTTTTCCTTGATGTCCTGCGCCAGCACGGGGGTCGCGACCAGATTGTCGGTCGGAATGTCGAAGAAGCCCTGGATCTGACCGGCGTGCAGATCCATCGTCAGGACGCGGTCGGCGCCGGCGCGGGTGATCAGATTGGCGACCAGCTTGGCCGAAATCGGCGTGCGGCCGCCGGTCTTACGATCCTGACGCGCATAGCCGAAATAGGGGATGACAGCCGTGATCCGCTTCGCCGATGCCCGCACCAGAGCGTCGGTTATGATCAGCAGCTCCATCAGGTTGTCGTTGGCCGGATAGGAGGTCGACTGCAGGATGAAGACGTCCTCGCCGCGGACGTTTTCCTCGATGATGGCGAAGACCTCGTTGTCGGCGAACCGCTTGACCTGGGCCTTGGTCAGGGGCGCATCCAGGTGGTCGGCGATCGCCTGGGACAGTGCGCGGTTGGAGTTGCCTGAGAGCAGCTTCATCGGCCGGTCATCCTTTCGCCGTCATCCGCCCCCCATGAACGGCGGTCGGTTGGCGCGCTCTTTACCAGTGGAGCCGGGCAGGGCAAGTCGTATGCTGAGTTTTCCTCGGCATGGCGCGGCTCGGTTGCGGGTGCTAGAGGTCGCCGCGTTGGTTTCCGGGGAACGGCTTCAGGGCCGTCCTTCACACGTCATGGGGTCGTCCTTGTCCGCTTCTAAGTTCCGTTCCGGCATGGTGCTGATGGCCGCGGCGCTCGCCGCAGTGACGATTTCAGGCTGCTCGGGCACCAAGCGTCCCAAGCTGGCCTATGAGGAACGTCCGGTCGAGGCGCTCTACAACACCGGCTATGATCGGCTGCAGCAGCGCCGCTGGTCCGACGCCGTGGACTATTTCCAGGAAGTCGAACGCCAGCATCCCTATTCGGACTGGGCGCGTCGTTCGATCCTGATGCAGATCTACGCCTACTATCAGAATAACGCCTATGCCGACGCCATCGCGGCGGCCGACCGGTTCATCCAGCTGTTCCCCGGCAATCCGTCAGCGTCCTACGCCTTCTACATGAAGGCGGTCTGCAACTTCGAGCAGATCACCGACGTGGGGCGTGATCAGGGTTACGCCACCGCCGCCCTGGCGGGTCTGAAGGATGTCTCGCGCCGCTATCCGGGCACGCCCTATGCCTCGGACGCCGCCGTCAAGATCGACATGGTCAACGACCAGCTGGCCGGCAAGGAAATGAACATCGGCCGCTACTATCAGCGCGCCAACCAGCCGCTGGCGGCGCTGAACCGTTACAAGGCCGTGATCGCCAACCCGGACTTCCAGCGCACCTCGCACACGCCCGAAGCCCTGTATCGCCTGGTCGAGGTCAACCTTCAGCTGGGTCTGAAGGAAGAGGCGACGCGCAACGGCGCCGTGCTGGGCTACAACTATCCGGGCAGCCCCTGGTACGCTGAGGCCTATGCGCTGCTGACCGAAAACGGCCAGACGCCGGACAAGGCGCCTGAGGGCAAGCGCGAGAGCTGGTTGCAGCGTATCATTCCGGGCTGATCACGCGACGGCTTGTGCAATCCGGCGGGGATCGGGATTCTGTCGGTCATGATTCGTTCCGCCGGCGCCTGACGCGATGCTGACCGCCCTTTCCATTCGTGACGTCGTCCTGGTGGACGTGCTCGATCTCGAGGTCGAGAATGGCCTGACCGTGCTGACCGGCGAAACCGGAGCCGGCAAGTCGATCATTCTGGACGCGCTCGGCCTGGCGCTCGGCGGGCGCGGCGACGCCGGCCTGGTGCGAAATGGCGCTAAACAGGCTGTGGCCACCGCCGTCTTCTCCGCCCCCGACGATCCCGATCTGCTGGCCCTGATCGCCGACAAGGGGTTCGACGTGCAGCCGGGGGAAGATCTGATCCTTCGCCGCGTCTTGGGCGCCGACGGTCGCAGCCGGGCCTATGTCAATAATCAGCCGGCCGGTGTGACAGCCGTGCGCGAGATCGGCGCGGCCCTGGTCGAGGTGCACGGCCAGCATGAGACGGTGGGCCTGCTGGATTGGCGCACGCACCGCGCGTCGCTGGACGCCTATGGCGGCCTGCAGCCTCAGTTGTCGGCGGTCGCCTCGGCCTCCGCCAAACTCAAGGCTGCCGAGGCGAAATTGGCCGAACTGAAGGCGCAGGCGGCGGACGCCGATGCGCGGCGCGAAGAAATCAGCCTGAACCTCTCCGAACTGGATGCGCTGGATCCCCGCGCCGACGAAGAGACGGAACTGGCAGGCGAACGCGCCCTGCTGGGCGCCGCCGAAAAGGCCATCGCGGATCTGGCCGACGCGCGCACCCAGCTGGGCGGCGACAAGTTGAGCCAGAAGCTGGGCGCGGCGCTGAGGGCCGTCGAACATGCGCGCCAGAGGGCAGGGCAGGCGGGCGCCGAGGGCGATCATCCGGTCATTGTCAAACTCTCGGCCGCCGTGGAGGCGATCGACCGCACCATGGTCGAGGCGGCGGAAGCCCTCGCCGCCGTGGACGCCGCCGCCGACGCCTTCGACTATGAGCCCGGTCGTCTGGACAAGGCCGAGGAGCGGTTGTTCGCCCTGCGCGCCGCCGCCCGCAAGCTGCACACCACCGTCGACGCCCTGCCGACTCTACGCATTCGCCTGCGCGAGCAGCTGCGGCTGATCGAGGATGGCGAGGAGGCGCTGACCAACGCCGGGCGCGAGACGGCCGAGGCGGCGGAAGCCTATGATCTGGCGGCCACTTTCCTGACCTCGGCGCGGGAAGCCGCCGCCGAACGCCTGACCGCCGCCGTCATGGGAGAGCTAGGCCCGCTGAAGCTGGAGCGCGCGCGGTTCCGCGTAGCGCTGGAACCGATCGAAGGCCGACGCGGGCCAGACGGCGTCGAGACGGCGCGCTTCCAGATCGCGACCAACGCCGGAACCGACTTCGGCCCGCTGGACGCCATCGCTTCAGGCGGCGAACTGGCGCGTTTCGCCCTGGCGATGAAGGCGGCCCTCGCAAGCCGCGAGGACATCCGTCAGCCCGTGATGATCTTCGACGAGGTGGATCAGGGAGTCGGCGGCGCGGTGGCCGAAGCCGTCGGATCGCGTCTGAAACGCCTGTCGAACGGCGCCCAGGTCCTGGTCGTGACCCACAGTCCGCAAGTCGCCGCGCGCGGCCATGCCCACTGGAAGGTGATGAAGGCCGACCGCGACGGCCTGACAACCACCACCGTCGTCGCCCTGGACGACCAGCGCCGCCAGGAAGAGATCGCGCGCATGCTGTCCGGCGCCGAGATCACCGACGAAGCCCGCGCGGCGGCGCGGGCGCTGATCGGCTGAGCGAATCGTTAGGCCCCCAGGATCCAGCCTTCTTCCTGTTCGACCTGGGCGATCAGCTCGGGCGAGGCGTCCTTGGGCGGGGCGAACGCCTTGGCCAGGTCGCCGGCCTCGTCCATGCGGGCGAGGGCCTCGGCCGTGGAGCGAACCTGGGCCTGGTCCTTGAACTCACCGGGTTGAGGCTTGGTCTCGTGCATCGACGGCCAGACCTCGACAACCAGGGCCGACAAGGGTTCCACGTCATCGGGGGTCAGCGCGCGCCAGCCGGTGCCGAAGGGCCAGACGGCGCCTGACGGGCCGAGGCTTTCCAGAAGCCGCCGCACAGCCGGGATGCCGACCAGGGTCTGGCCGCCCACGGCGCCGGCGCCGTGCATCTGCCACACGCTCTTGGGCTGAAGCCGGCCCTTGCGAGCCGCGTTTTCTGTGGCGCGGAACTCGGGGATGTCGGCGCCGGAGCCGGCGGGCGGTTTCGTCGTAGTCAACCAGCGCTGGGCCTGTTTGGCCGGCGCGCCCCACAGAGGCCAGGCCTCATCGGTCATCAGCCGGTTCATCTTGGCCGCGACCTGATAGCGGTTGTTGGTGTTGTCGGGTTTGTCCACGACGTTGGAGGCGATGAATTTCCACATCAGCTGCCAGGGGGGCTGCCCCGCCGTTCCCTCCAGCTTCAGCCGTGCGGCCGTGCCGGCGGGATAGCCGAAGTTGAAGTCCAGCCCGACCAGAACCCGGTCGCCGCGCTTTCTGTGGTCCGCCAGGATCGAGGCCAGCAGGGCTTCGCCCTCGGCCCGGGTCGCGACATTGTGCGTCTCGGTATAGAGGCGGAAACGCACGTCGCGCTTGGCCACGCCGATCCACAGCGAGGTGTCGCCGAGCTTCTTGGTTTCGGCGGCGGTCCAGTCAGCGACGATATAGGCGTCGAAAAGGCGGGCCAAGGCGGCCTCCCTGATAAAGGCGTGTCGGTTAGGAATGAGCCGGGCTTCTAACGCCGCATCGCGGCGACCGAAAGGCCCTGTCGCGTCTCAGCCCTTCAGCAGGGCCTCCAGATGCGACAGCCAGCGGCGACCGAGACGAAGCGCTTCCCCCGGTGAGCCGGTCTGGACAGGCAGGGCGGCGTCCCACAAGGCCAGTTCGAACTCCGGGTGGCGGGCGTCGGCGAACATCAGCCGAAGCACCACCTGTTCGGCGTCGGGGGCCAGCACGTCCAGCGACTTGCGCGCCTCGCCGCGACGGATGCGGGCGACGACGTGGCCATCCACGATGATCTCTCCCCCCTCGACCTCATCGAAGGCATAGACCAGGCCATGGGCGCCGTTGGCCCACAGCACGACGACCTGTTCGACATCGAAGTTCAAGGCGCAGGCGCGACCTTCGCCCGGCGACAAGGCCTCGACCTCCGGCGCGGCGCCCAAGGTCTTGAGCATGGCGCGGTGCAAACGGCGTGGCGGCTCCATCCACCACGACAGCGCCAGGGCCAGGGTCGTCAGCAGGGCCGCCGCGAGGGCGATCAGCAACACCACCCGCAATACGTCGGCCATGGTCGTCAGGCCTCTAGATCAATGTCGACCACCACGGGAACGTGGTCGCTGGGTTTTTCCATGTCCCGGGCGTCTCGGTGGGTCTCGATCCCGCGGAACCGGTCGGCGGCCTGGGGCGACAGCATGGCGAAGTCGATGCGGATTCCATGGTCACGCTGCCAAGCGCCGGCCTGATAGTCCCAAAACGTGTAGGCACCAGCAGGTTCGCCGCCGATCTCGTGCGCGTCGGCCAGGCCCAGGTTCTTGAGCGCGCGGAATGCCTGGCGGCTCTGAGGCTGGAACAGGGCGTCGTCGGTCCAGGCGGCCGGATTCTTGGCGTCCTCGGCCTCGGGGATGACGTTGTAGTCGCCGCACAGGGCCAGCGGCTCCTCGAACGCCAGCAGATCCTGGGCATGGCGGTTCAACCGGTCAAACCAGGCCAGCTTGTAATCGAACTTCTCGCTCCCGATCGGATTGCCGTTCGGCAGATAGATGGCGCCGACGCGAATGGGTCGGGGCGCCTCGACCAGGGCCTCGATGTAGCGCGCCTGTTCGTCGGTCTCGTCGCCGGGCAGGCCGCGTCGGATGTCGGACAGCGGATACTTCGACAGCAGGGCGACGCCGTTGTAGCTCTTCTGCCCGTGGGTCTCGACATTGTAGCCCAGGCTCTCGAAAGCCTCGCGCGGGAACTTCTCGTCCACGCATTTGATCTCCTGGAAACAGGCGACGTCGGGGGCAGCCTGCTCCAGCCACGCAAGCACGGTGGGCAGGCGGGCGTTGACGGAGTTCACGTTCCATGTGGCGATGCGCATGACGGCGACGCTAGGCTGCGTCTCGGTTTTGGAAAAGAGGGCGCAAAAGAAAAGGGCCGCCGGATCGCTCCGACGGCCCTTCGATCAGTCTTTTGGCTGGCTTAGAGGCGACCGCCGGCGGGCGCCGCAGCAGTGGCCGGAGCCGTCGTCAGCTTGCAGCCGCCGCCGATCCGCTGGGCGGTGGCGCAAGGGTAGATTTGCTGAACCGCGTTTTCGGCGTTCAAGCGAGCGATGACGCCGTCGGCCCCTTCACACTTGGCTTCATAGAACATGCCGTTTGCGTTCTGCCCCATCAGACGGGCTTCGACGACGTTGCAGGATGCGGCTTCCGAGCCCGCGAGGAGCGTTTTTACGAAGGTGGCGTTTTCGGCCGTGGTCGTGAATTCGCAGGCGCCGTTCTCGGCCAGGACCTGAAGGCACGGGGTCTTGCTCCAAACGCCGGCGTCTTGCCTGATCCAGAAGCCCGGACCGTCGGAGCACCCGATTTCGTAGACGACAACACCGCCGTTGGACTGTCCCAGCACCTTGGTCTGATCGACCGCACAAGGAACGCCGGCCTGTTGAGCGTATTCGCGCAAGAACTTGTCGGTGTCGGTGTTGGCGGCGATCGTGCATTGTAGGCCGACATCGGCGGCGGGATCGCGTTCACGTGCCACGCGCGCCGAATAGGCGAGCGCAATGCAGCTGGTCGCGGACGGTGGTGTCTTCGATTCGATGATGAAGCCAGGACCCGTGGCGCAGGCTACCTCATACACCGACGTCTTGTCGGCGGTTTGCCCAAGCAGCTTGGCTTCACTGACCTGACAGTTGGCGCTGGCCAAGGTGGCTTGTTGCTGCGCGGCCGCCAAAATCTCTTCTGCCGTGGGTGGCGCCGGTTGACGCTCGCGTCGCGGTTGGTTGTTGCTGGGGCGCTGAACACGCGACGGTGTCACCCGTTCGCTGGGGGCTTCGATCCCGTTTCGAGATCCTGCAGGCCCATACCCCGTTGACGGCGTCGTTTGCGCAAAGGCAGACACGGAAATCGCGCTGAAAACGAGCGCTGTCGCTGCGGCGAATATTCGAGCTTTCATATCGACACCCAGATTTGTCACTACCGACTACGTGACGTCGTATTGGCACGCGGTCAAGGCGAGTGTGGACGGCGGCAAGGGACGCGGGCTAAGTATCTGCGCGTTTCGATTGGAGACTGACTTGGCTGATGGAACGGCGCCGGCGACGGCCGCGAATGATGGGCGGGGGCTAACCTATCCGTTCGACGCCGTGCCCGGCGCGGGCGAGGCGATCGAGGTCGCGCCCGGCGTGCTGTGGCTGCGGTTCGCCCTGCCGTTTCAGCTGGACCATGTGAATGTCTATGCGATCCGGGACGGCGACGGCTGGGTCGTTGTCGATACGGGACTAAAGACCGCGGCGACCATCGCAGCGTGGGAGACGGCGTTGGATGCGACGCTAGGCGGCAGGCCCGTGACGCGATTGATCTGCACCCATATGCATCCCGACCACATCGGCTTGGCGGGCTGGCTATGTGAGCGGTCGGGCGCGCCGCTGCTGATGTCGCGACTGGAATATGTGACAGCGCGGATGCTGATGGCCGAGGAGGCGGGTGATGCGCCTGCGGACAGCGAGCGATACTATCGCGCCGCAGGCTGGAGCGATGAGCAGATCGCGCGCTGGCGGGCCGACTACGGCGGGTTCGGCAAGGGCGTGGCGACGATGCCGCGCAGCTATCTGCGACTGTCCGACGACGATGTCGTTCAGATCGACGGCGACGACTGGAGTGTGGTGGTCGGTTCGGGCCATAGCCCGGAGCACGTCTGCCTGTGGCGGCGGTCGGACGACGTCTTCATCGCCGGGGATCAGATCCTGCCGCGCATTTCCTCCAATGTCTCGGTCTGGTCGACGGAGCCGGAAGCCGACCCTCTGGGTGACTGGATGGGCTCGCTGGACAAGCTGAGGGCGCTGTTGCCGGAGGGCGCGTTCGTCCTGCCGGCGCATGGCGAGCCCTTCTACGGCGTGCATGCGCGGCTCGATGCCCTGAAGCGAGGGCATGAGGTCGCGCTGAAACGGCTTGAGCGGACGTTGCGTCAACCGTCTAGGGTGGTCGACGGCTTCTCCGCCGTCTTCGGTCGAGTGGTCGGGGATGGGGTGCTGGGTATGGCCACAGGCGAGGCTCAGGCGCATCTGAACTATCTGGAACGACGCGGCCGCGCCCAGCGGACGCGCGACGAGAGCGGCGTAGACTGGTGGAGCGCCGTCGCACAGGACGAGGAAACGACGTGAGCGAACATATCCGCAGCGAACTGGCCGACGGCGTCCTGACCGTCACCCTGGATCGGGCCGACAAGAAGAACGCCATCACCCAGGCCATGTATTCGGCCCTGGCCGAGGCGACCGAGCAGGCGCGGACCGACGATGCGGTGCGGGTGCTGCTGCTGCGCGCCGAGGGCGACAGCTTCTCGGCCGGCAATGACATTCAGGATTTCATCGCCCTGGGCTCGCAAGGGGCGGGGCCGGGCGACATGCCTGTGTTTCGTTTCCTGAAGGCGCTGGCGGATCTGGACAAGCCGGCTGTGGCGGCCGTGAAGGGGCGGGCGGTCGGGATCGGCCTGACCATGCTGCTGCACTGCGATCTGGTGGTGGTGGCCGAGGACGCGCTGCTATCCGTGCCCTTCGTCAATCTGGCCCTGGCGCCGGAGGCGGCGTCCAGCCTGCTGTTGCCGGCCGTGATTGGTCATCAGCGGGCCTTCGAACTGTTTGCGCTGGGCGAGCCGCTGGATGGGCGGACGGCCCTGGCGTGGGGCATCGCCAATCGCGCTGTGCCGGCTGATCGGGTCGAGGCGACGGCGGCGGAGCTGGCGGCCAAGGTGGCTGCTCGAGCGCCCAACTCGATCCGCAAGACCAAGCGGCTGATGCGTGACGCAGCAGGTCTGTGGGGACTGATGCAGCGCGAGGGCGAAGCCTTCGGCTCGCAGATGCGTAGTCCCGAGGCGATGGAGGCCTTCATGGCCTTTACGCAGAAGCGGGCGCCGGACTTTTCAAAGGCGGGTTAAGCGGACGTCACAAGGCCTTGCCTTGATTTGGCGCAGCTTTGCTTCTAGGTGCGCGCGCCGATGTCGCACGCCCTTTCCATACCTCCGGCCGTAAGCCGTATTGAAGCCGAGACCCCGGCCGACGCCGAAGGCGTGGATGCGCTGGTCATGGCCGCCTTCGGGCCCGGGCGGTTCGCCAAGACGGCCGAACGTCTGCGTGAAGGGTCGCAGCCAGGTGTGGGCTTTGTCGTGAAGCGCGACGGGGAAGTCGTGGGCTCGGTGCGACTGTGGCCGGTCGTGGTTGGAGACACCTCGGCCCTGTTTTTGGGGCCGATCGCGGTGGACGCCGGCCGCCGGTGCGACGGTCTGGGCGCCGAACTGGTTCAGGCGTGCGTGGATCAAGCACGGACGCTGGACGTTGGCGGCGTGCTGCTGGTCGGGGATGCGGCCTATTTTGAGCGGTTTGGATTCGCCCCTGCGCCCGAGGCGATCCTGCCTGGACCTGTGGATCGTCGCCGTGTCCTGTGGCTGGCGACCGGCGTGGATCAGGTTTCGGGTTCGGTTCGCATCGGCTGACCCTTTCCCGCGCGGTTCGCGGGGCCTAAGTCAGAGGGATGGACAATCCCAAGTCAGGACTGAACGCCGTCGCCGAGGCGGCCAAACAGGCGCCCGGCAAGGGGCTGCCGCCGGTCCACCTTTGGCATCCCGAGCATTGCGGCGACATCGATATCGTTATCCGGGCGGACGGTGTCTGGATGCATGAAGGCTCGCCCATTGGCCGCAAGGAATTGGTGCGACTGTTCTCGACGGTGCTGAGGAAGGACCCGGACGGCTATCACCTGGTTACGCCGGTCGAAAAGCTGAAGATCGCCGTCGAGGACTTGCCGTTCCAGGCTGTCGCGATGCGGCGGGAAGGCGACGCCCTGATTTTCACCACCGATGTCGGTGATGAGGTGAGGGCCGGCGAAGACGATCCCATCGTCGTTGAAACCGATCCGACGACGGGCGAGCCGGCGCCGCGCATCCATGTGCGCCGCGATCTGTGGGCGCGCATCGCGCGGTCGGTCTTCTATGAAATGGTCGAGATGGCCCAAGAGGTCGATGGACGACTGGTCGTTCGGTCGGGCGGCCAGATTTTCTCCTTGGGCGCGGTGACGTGAGCCTGGAGACCTTGAAGGCCCGGCTGGTCGATCGGCTGGCGCCGGTCGAGACGTGGCGGCCTGAACTGGTCGCGGCGCGGTCGGACTTCGACCTGAACCCGCAAGCGACACGGACGGCCAAGGAACTTCGGCCGGCGGCGGTGCTGATCCCTATCCTGGCGCGGCCCGAGGGCGCGACGGTGCTGCTGACGCGGCGCGCCGACACCCTGGCGCGGCATACGGGGCAGATCGCCTTCCCGGGCGGTCGGCTGGACCCCGGCGAGACCGCAGTTCAGGCGGCGTTGCGTGAGGCGGACGAGGAGGTGGCGCTGGACCCGGCGGCGGTCGAGGTGCTGGGCCTGTCGGACGCCTATGAGACGGGTACCGGATTTCTGGTCACGCCGGTGATCGGCTGGCTGCGCGAGACGCCGGTCACGACGCCGTCGCCGGACGAGGTCGCCGAGGTGTTCGAAACCCCGTGGGACTTTCTGATGGACGCCGCCAACCATCGGCGTGACTTTTACGATCTGGATGAGGGCTTGCGGCGCTGGTTCTGGGCTATGCCCTGGGGCGAGCGCTACATCTGGGGCGTGACGGCGGGGATCCTGAAGGCTTTGCACGTCCGGCTTTACGGCGGTGAGGCTGCGCCAGAGGCGGCGGCCGACGAGGACGCGGCATGAGCGTCTCTGTGAAGGGACATCCCTGGCTGGAAAGCCGGGCGACGCGCGCAGTGATGCGGGCGCTGGAAACGGCGGGCGGTGCGGGCTGCGCGCGCTTCGTGGGCGGCTGCGTAAGGAACAGTCTGCTGGGGCAGCCCGTCGACGACATCGACATCGCCACGCGCTTGCGACCCGAACAGACCATGGCGGCGCTGAAGGCGACAGGGTTGAAGGCCGTGCCGACGGGTGTCGAGCACGGCACGGTGACGGGCGTGTCGGAGCGGCGTCCCTATGAGATCACGACCCTGCGTCGCGATGTGGAGACGGATGGACGCCGTGCGGTGGTCGCCTTCACCGAGGACTGGGCCGAGGATGCGGCGCGGCGGGATTTCCGGCTGAACGCCCTTTACGCCGATGCGGCAGGGACGGTGTTCGATCCGACGGGCGGCGGGTTGGAGGATGCGGCGGCGGGACGCATCGTTTTCGTCGGCGAAGCGGAGACGCGCATCCGCGAGGACTACTTACGCATCCTGCGCTTCTTCCGGTTCTACGCCTGGTACGGACGGGGTGAGCCGGATGTGGACGGACTGGCGGCGTGCGCGGCGCTGAAGGGCGGCATGGCCCAACTGTCGGCCGAGCGGGTGTCCAAGGAATTGTTGAAACTGCTGGCGGCGCCTGATCCGCGTGCGGCGGTGCGGGCGATGGCCGAGACCGGCGTGCTGGCTCAAATTCTGCCGCAAGCGCAGCCGCTGGCGCTCTTCGAGGCGATGTGCGATCTGACCGACGATCCTGTGATGCGGCTGTCGGCCTTGCTGCCCGCAGATGCGGGGGCTGTGACGGAGATCGCGGGTGGTCTGAGATTGTCGAACGCGGTGCGAGATCGGTTGGCGGCGGCGGTCGCGGATGGGCTTGCCGTTTCGCCGATGATGAGCGACGCAGAGGCGCGGGCGGCGATCTACAGGCTGGGACGCAGGGCGTTCGAAGATCGGCTGATGCGCGCCGAAGCGGCAGGCAGGGGCGATGGCACGGGGCTGCGGGCGCTGGCTGCCGACTGGACTCCGCCCAAGATGCCCGTCGGGGGGCGCGATCTGGCGCGTCTGGGCCTGGCGCCAGGGCCGGAGACAGGACGGGTGTTGAAGGCGTTCGAGGACGATTGGGTCGCTGACGACTTCCCTGCCGAGGGGCATGAGGGGCGGCTGAAGATCCTTATCGCGACTGAGCGCGGGTGAACTCGGTGACAACGGGGCGGTGGTCGGATCCCGTCGGCTCGCCCAGGCTGCGCGTGATCAGGGCCAGATCCGGCGTACGATAGACCTGGTCGATGGTGATGCCGGCGAAGGCGGGAATCTGGCTGGGCCAGGTGCCAGGCCAGCCGGGCGCGGGGATCAGGCCCAGGTCGGACTGAATCTGTTTGCCAATGCGGGCGCTGGAGACGCTGTTGAAATCTCCGGCGGCGATGACGGGATGCTCTGGCGCGGCCTTCATGCGCTCGGCCAAGGCCATGACCTGGGTGATCTGGCCCCACTGATATTGATAAGGCCAGGGTCGGGTCAGGTGGACGCCAAAGACGTTGATCGGGCCGATGGGCGTCTGAACCGTTGCCCCCACGGCGCTGAGGCCGTCGGGACGCTCGGGCAGGCGTTGCAGGATCGGATAGCGCGAGGCGATGATCGAGCGCGCGTGGTCGCCGGCGCGCGCCTGGCCGATCAGAACACGGTGCGGATAGTCCGGCAGCAACTGGTCCAGCCGCGACGCCGGCGCCTGTCCCAACTCGACCAGCACCAGGATTTCGGCGTCGGCGGCCGCGATGGAGCGGCGCATGGCTGCGACGTCGTTGTTGAACACATACATATTGGCCGAATAGACCCGCACGATCGGCTGGTCGGGAACCGGCACGCCCTTCGTCGGCGTCCATTGCGGCCAGACCGACAGGGCCAGCACCACGCACGTCAGTCCACCGACGATCGAGGCCGGCCACAGGCGAAAGAGCAGACACGCCACGGTCACCCCGAGAGCCGCCAGCAACACCGGCGATGTGAACTGCGCCACGATATCCACCCAGCGATGGTCGATGCCGCTGAGCGCCGCCACGCCGAAAGCCGCCAAGCCCAGCAGCAGGGCGCTCGCCGTCACATTCGCCGCCAGCTTGATCAGGGTCATCGAAGACGTATCTCTCGGATTGAACAGGAAGCCTCGCCCAGCGTTAAGGCGACGCTTTGGAGGGCGACATGGCCAGACGGTCGATCCGGGATATCGAGAACATCTGGTCCAATGTCGAGGGCGTCAAGAAACTGTCGGACCGGGTCATCGGCATCGGCCCCTTCGGCATGGGGCTGGACGCCATGCTAACCTGGGTGCCGGTCGTCGGCACGGCATACACTGTCGGGACGGGCGGCTGGCTGATGCTTCAGGCCGTGCGGGCCAAGGCGACGCCGGCGACCCTGGCGCGGATGGGGGCCTATATGGCCATCGACACCGCCACGGGCACGGTGCCCATCGCGGGCGACATCGTCGACACCTTCTTTCCCGGACAGCTGATGGCGGCGCGGGCGCTGCAAAAGCACATCGAAAGCACCCACTGGGTCGAGGACACCGAGGCCAATGCGCGCGCCACGGGCGACCACGCGATGCACGAGGCGCGCGTGCAGAACGACAAGACGCTGAAGCGGATCATCTATCTGCACGATTGAGATGCGCTGGCTGAGGCGGCCTAGCCATCGTTTTCTCCGCAACGAATCTGCCTGAAATCAAGGACCTGAGCCAAATGACCGCCCGTCTTCCGGCCTGAGGAAGGGCTGCGCCCAGACTGATCTCCACGACAACGGAGAGAAGAATGAGCGACGATTTCAGCGCGCGTCTTAACCTGCCCTATCTGGCGGCGGGGCAGATGCAGAAGCATGTGACCCTGAATACGGCCATGACCCGGCTGGACGCCCTGTTGCAGACGGCGGTGGTCAGTCGCACGACGGTCATCCAGCCGGCCGATGCGTCGGATGGCGATCTCTATATCCTGCCGCAAGAGGCCGAAGGCGCAGCCTGGGCCGGGCGGGCGGCCGGCGCCCTGATGCGGTTCGCAGGCGGCGGCTGGACCGTCGTGACGACGTCGGACGGCATGATCGCTTGCGTTCTGGACGAAGGCGTCGTGGTGGTGCGGGCCGATGAGGGCTGGATCACGCTGGGGCAGCGACTGGGCGAGGTCCAGGGCCTAACGCGGCTGGGTCTCGGGACGACCGCCGACGAAGCCAATCCCCTGGCGGCCAAGATCAACACCGCCCTGTTCACGGCGCGCGGTGAGGAGGAAGGTGGCGACGGCGACCTGCGCCTGACGCTGAACAAGACGACGGCGGGCGATGTCCTGTCGCTGCTGTTCCAGAGCGGATACGCCGCCCGCGCAGAGCTGGGTCTGATCGGCGACGACGACCTGAGCCTCAAGGCCTGCGACGACGCCGGGATATGGCGGTCGGTGTGGCGCGTGGATCGCGCGACGGGGCGTATCGCCTTCGATCAGGGCGCGATCCGGCGCGAGACGACGCTGTTCACCAGCGATGACGACTATGCCCTGCCGGCCTGGGCGCGCTGGGTCGAGGCGACCTGCGTGGGCGGCGGTGGCGGCGGGGGCGCAGGGCTGGCGGGTCCGGCTAGTGCGTCGCGTCTCGGCGGCGGCGGAGGCGGCGCCGGCGGGCTGAGCCTCGGGCGTTGGGCAGTCGACGATCTGGACGGCGTCCTGACGATCACGGTCGGCGCCGGCGGGATCAGCGGCGTTTCGGGCGGCGATAGTCAGGTCGCGATGGGTGACACGGTCCTGTTGCGCGCGACGGGCGGGACCGCAGGCAACTTGGGCCTCGGTGGAGCAGGCGGTATCGGCCAACGGCTCGCCAATCCCGGCGGCAGCTCTTCGACAACCGCGACGGCGGCGACGGGCGTAGAAACCCTCTGCTCGGACGGGCCGGGCGGCGGCGGGGCAGGGGGCGGTCTGAGTGCAACGGATGTCGCCTATGCCGGAGGCGCGGGCGGTGTGGGCGGCTGGTCGGCCCTTCGCGCGGCC
>NZ_DLTK01000090.1:0-29724 GCF_002500885.1 Brevundimonas sp. UBA7838 | reverse complement strand
CCGCGCGCGCGCCGCCGCGCCCGCCGTCCACCGCCCCACCCAAAGCCTGAACCAGACCCAAGCCCGCGCCGACCCCAACACCCGCGCGCCGTCTCGTTCTGATTTCAGGTTCAATCCATGTCCTTCAAGACTACCGCAGCGCCCTGCGCGCTGCTGCTCGCCGCCCTCTCCAACGCCGGTTGGACGAGCCCCGTCCTGGCCCAGCAGACGCCCGAACCGGCTTTGCTGGACAGCGTCATCGTCACCGGCCGTCGCAACGCCGAGGATCCCGCCGTTGTCGCAGAAGCCCGCGCCCTGTTGTCTCGCACGCCCGGCGCCGTTGCGGTCGTCGCCTCTGAAACCTACCAGGACCGCTACGCCCTGACCTTCGCCGATACGCTTCGCAGCGTGCCAGGCGTCTTCGCACAACGCCGCTGGGGCGAGGAGGTGCGGTTGTCGATTCGCGGCTCGGGCATCGGCAACGGCGCGCACCTGCGCGGCGTGCTGCTGGCCCAGGACGGCGTGCCCTTCAATGCGCCCGACGGTTTTGGCGAGTTTCAGGAGATCGATCCCCTGATCGCGCGCCACATCGATGTGTTCAAGGGCGGCAACGCCCTGCGCTTCGGCGGCGCCGCCCTGGGCGGTGCGATCAATGTCGTGACACCGACCGGGCGCACGGCCGCGAGCCGGAACCTGATCCGGATCGAGAGCGGATCGTTTGATACCCTGCGCGGCCATGTCGCCCTGGCGCGCGACTGGGGCGACTGGGACCTGTACGCGGCCGCCACCGTGGCCAGTTCGGACGGATTCCGGGACAATCAAAGCTCAGATTCAAAACGCCTGACGCTCAATCTGGGCCGGTCGTTCGGCGAAGGTCGTGAGTTGCGGCTGATCGTTCAGGGCAATGATCTGGACCAGTCGGTGTCTTCCGCCGTCACCCGTCAGCAGGCCCTCACCAACCCTACCGCCGTACCGGCGAACAATAACATGCTGGCCTTTGCGCGCGACGTGAAATCATTGAGAAGCACCCTTCTGGGTCGCTGGCGCGTGGATGACAGCCTGTCGTTCGAAGGGGCCGTCTATGTAGTGGACAAGGATCTTTATCACCCCATTTCCATCGTCATCGATCAGAACAGCCTGCAGTGGGGCGGCTATGGCCGACTGGACTGGAACGGTCGGCTGGGCGGCATGAGGGCTGACGCCTATACGGGGATCAGCTATCGCGGCTGGACGACGGACGCCTTCACCTTCGTGGCGGCAGGTGGCGCACGTCCAGGCGCCAAGATCGGCGATTCGGTTCAGGACGCGACCGGCATCGACATCTTCGCCGAGGGTCGCCTGTTCGTCACGGACCGTCTGGCTCTGGTCGCGGGCGGCAGCTACGGCCGTGCGGAGCGGGACTACACAAACAACCTGGTCCCAGCCAACAATGCCGACGCGACCTTTGACTGGTTCGCGCCGCGCATCGGCCTGCTATGGGAAAATGAGATGGGCGCCCAGATTTACGCTAATCTTACGCGCTCGGCGGAGGCCCCCAGCTATGGCGCCTTGGTGCAGGGCAACGTGCCGAAGTTCGTGCCCGTCGACATCCAGGATGCCTGGACAGCCGAGGTCGGCGCCCGCGGCCGTCGCGGTCCCTTCACTTACGATCTGTCGGCCTATCGCGCCCAGATCGAAGGCGAACTGCTGAACTACAGCGTCAATCCGACCCTGAACATTCCCGCCGCGACCTTCAATGCTAACGATACCGTCCATCAGGGCATCGAAGCGGGGCTGGACTGGCGGATTATCGACAGCACCGATGGTCGCCTGACGCTGCGCCAGACCTACGCCTGGTCAGATTTCCTCTTCAAGAACGACCGTGTCTATGGCGACAATCGCCTGCCGGTCGTGCCGGAGCATCTCTACCGGGCCGAGTTGAAATATGCCCATCCGGCGGGCTGGTTCGTGGCGCCTAGCGTCGAATGGTCGCCGACGGACGTGCTGATCGATTACGCCAACACGCGCAGCGCCACAGATGGAACGCCGCTGACGGCGCCTGACTACGCCATTCTGTCGTTCAATGCGGGCTGGAGTTTGCGAGGTGGAGTTTCACTGTTCTTGGATGCGCGCAACCTGACCGACGAGCGCTATATTTCGACCGTCAACGCCGTGACGGACGCCACTAAAGTCGCGACTGCCGTCTTTGTGCCCGGCGAAGGACGTTCGGCCTATGTGGGGTTGCGTTATGCGTTCTGAGTCTGGCGACGCCTCAATTTCAGGCGCCTATCGCGCGGTCTGGCGCTGGCATTTCTATGCCGGCGTCTTCGTCATGCCGGTGTTGATGCTGCTGGCCCTGACGGGGGGGCTTTATCTGTTCAAGGACGAGATCGACGGGTTTCTGTATCGCGACATGATCCGCGTGCCGGCAGTTCAGATGCGGGCGGCGCCGGATGCGTGGGTGGCTTCGGCCGCCCAGGCCGCAGGCGGGGGGCGCGTCGCCAATCTGGTCATGCCCGCGCGTGACGATCAGGCGATCCGGATCAGGGTCGATCGACCCGACGGCGTGCAGAAGACGGTCTTTGTCGATCCGCACACCGGCCGGGTCACCGGGGTCATTCCGGCCGGCGGGTTCATGGAGCAGGTCAAGAAGACCCACAGCCTCACCCTGCTGGGGCTGCCGTTCAACATCCTGGTCGAGGTCGTCGCCGGCTGGACGATCATCCTGTTCGCCACGGGGCTTTATCTGTGGTGGCCGCGCGGGCGGGGCGTGGCGACCTTTGCACCGCAGACGACAGACAGCCGCCGCCGTCCGTTCTGGCGCGACTTGCATGGGCTGACGGGCTTCTATGTCGGCGGAGTGGTGCTGTTTCTGGCCGTGACCGGCATGCCGTGGTCCGCGGTCTGGGGCGACAAGGTCATGGGGGCGGTCAAGGAGACAGGGCTGGGGCGGCCGCCCGCACCCGTCGCCGGCGCCTGGCAGAGGGCGCAGCACCACGATGCGCCGGTCGGGGCCGGCTGGACCATGGAGGGCATGGTGATGACCCACGACCATGCCGGCCATGGCGGCCTGGCGCAGGTTCTGGGGGTCGCGGATCAGGCCCGCCTGGCGCGCCCCTATACGGTGAACATCCCCAAGGCCGATGACACCGCCTATACGCTGACGACCCAGGCGACGCGGGTTCAGGACAGCCGGTCGCTCTATGTCGATGCGGTCTCCGGGCGGCTGCTGGGCGATATAGGCTATGACCAGTTCGGCGCCGGCGCCAAGGCCATCGAGTTCGGCATCTATACGCACCAGGGCACGCAGTTTGGACAGGCGAACCGCATCGTCATGCTGCTGGGCTGCATCGGCGTGTGGCTATTGGCGATCAGCGGCCTGGTCATGTGGTGGAAGCGCCGCCCGCCCAATCTGTCGCGCCGACGCCTGGGCGCCCCGCCCGCCCCGCCGGGACCGCGTGCGCGCGCCGCTGTCGTCGGCATCGTCCTGCCACTCGCCATCCTCTATCCCCTGACGGGACTGAGCCTGATCGCGGCCGTATTGCTCGACCGAGCCCTGCGTCCGATGATCCGGCGCCGTTCCGCCGCCTCGTGAAAGACCTGACGCCATGAAGATCAAACTCGCCCTTGCCGCCGCCGCCCTGTCGCTGGCGGCATGCAATCCGTCCGAGCCGGCCAAGGCGCCGACGGCTAAGACGCCGACGGCGACCGCCACCGTGACCGCGACCGACGCCTGGTGCCGCCCGTCGCCGAACGGGGCCAAGGCCGGCGGCTGCTATGTCACCCTGACCGCCGCGACCGACGACAGGCTGACGGGGGGATCGACCCCGCGCGCCGCATCGCTTCAGGTCCACGAGATGAAGACCGAGAACGGCATGATGAAGATGGCCGAGCTGACGGCGGGCCTGCCCCTGCCCGCCGGTCAGGCCGTGGCCTTGGCGCCGGGCGGCAACCACCTGATGCTCATCGGCCTGACCGCGCCTCTGGTCGCCGGCGAGACCGTGCCGCTGACGTTCCAGTTCGCGTCGGCGCCGGCGATCACGGTTCAGGCGCAGGTTCGCCAACCGGCCATGGAAGGCATGGATCACGCCGCCCACTGACCTCAGTTGAAGCGCGAGCCTGACAAACGGCTCTGAACCCGCTAAAGGCTCGCGCCTCACGAGGAATACCATGGCTCTTAAAGTCGCGATCGTCGGCCTGCCCAACGTCGGCAAGTCCACCCTGTTCAACGCCCTGACCAAGACGGCGGCGGCCCAGGCGGCCAACTATCCGTTCTGCACCATCGAGCCGAACACCGGCGATGTGGCCGTGCCCGAGGCGCGTCTGAACGCCCTGGCCGAGATCGCTGGATCGAAAGAGATCATCCCGGCCCGCATCACCTTCGTCGACGTCGCCGGTCTGGTGCGTGGCGCGTCCAAGGGCGAAGGCCTGGGCAACCAGTTCCTGGCCAACATCCGCGACTGCGACGCCGTGGCCTTCGTCGCCCGCTGCTTCGTGGATGACGACATCACCCACGTCGAGGACCGCATCGATCCGATCGCCGACCTGGAGATCATCGAGACCGAACTGATGCTGGCCGACATGGAAAGTCTGGAGCGTCGCCGGCCGCAGCTGGAGAAGCGCGCCAAGGGCGGCGACAAGGAATCGGTCCTGACGCTGAAGCTGGTCGATCTGGCCCTGGCCCAGCTGAACGCTGGCAAGCCCGCGCGCACTGCCGAGGTGTCCAAGGAGGACATCAAGGCCTGGCACATGCTGCAACTGCTGACGGCGCTCCCAGCGCTTTATGTCTCGAACGTCGAGGAGGGCTCGGCCGACAAGGGCAACGACCTGTCCGACAAGGTCGCAGCCCGCGCCGCCCAGGACAACGCCAACTCGGTCGTCATCTCGGCCCAGATCGAGTCCGAGATCGCCGTGCTGGACGACGAGGAACAGAAGGAGTTCCTGGAGACCCTGGGTCTGGAAGAGCCCGGCCTGAACCGACTGATCCGCGAGGCCTATAAGCTGCTGGGCCTGCAGACCTATTTCACGGTCGGCCCCAAGGAAGCTCGTGCCTGGACCATCAATGTCGGCGACACCGCGCCCCAGGCGGCCGGCGTGATCCATACCGACTTCGAAAAGGGCTTCATCCGCGCTGAGACCATCGCTTTCGACGACTTCGTAGCCCTGCGCGGGGAAGCCAAGGCGCGCGAGGCCGGCAAGTTGCGCGCCGAAGGCAAGTCCTATGTCGTCAAGGACGGCGACGTGATGAACTTCCTGTTCAACTAGGCGGCGCGGCAGGCGGGGTTCCGGCCCCGTCTTTCTTCATCATCTTTTCAAGCGGATTGGCAGGATCGGGCGCGCGCGGCGAACCGGGGCAGCGCGCCAGTTTCACCGTCTTCATGTCCTGATCGACATAGGTCAGGTTCATCACGTCGCCGCTCGTGCTCATATGCACCCGCTCGGTCTGAGGCCGGCCCGCACATCGCAGCACTGCGACATAGCCGGAACCCGTCTCATCGATGCTGGCGATGTCGCAGTTGCGGCCGTATGCGTCGAAGCGCAGCGGCGTCAGGGTGATCGGGCTGCGTTCGCCCTGGGGCCGGGCGCACCATTGCGGGTTCGCCGCCCAGACCCCCACGAAGCTGCGCGGCCCACGTCCAGCCAGAGACGACGGTCCAGGCGGTTCGACCGGCTGCATGGCCTCGGGCGTTCGCAGCGGTGCCGCCGGTTCGTTCGGCGGATTGACCTCGTGATCGCCGCAGGCGGCCAGAAGGGCGATCGCGCCCGCCATCGGGATCAAGGCTGTTTTCATCCCGCCACAACGCCACGGCCAAGGTTCGGGTTCAATCCGATGACCGGCGCCAGCGCCTGAGATCGGATTCAGCTCAAGACCACGCGGCCGTCGATCATCCGGAAGGCCACGCCGGTGCGCTGGAACAGGCGGGCGATGACGGCGGACGGATTGGGCGCGCCTTGGTCCAGCAGCCGCTCGACATCGCCGCGCAACGACGGGTCGCGCGATGTCCGGGTCAGGGCCGTCAGCCATTCCTCGCGGCTGAGCACGCCGTCCGGCTGGCGCAGCAGAGGTCTGAGGAAGTCGAACCAGTCGCCGCCGGTCCGCTGGCGTTGCGCGCCCTCCGCCGCCAAGGCGAAGACGGCCCCGCAGGCGTAATAGGCGCGGTGTTCGCCCCGGGCGCCGGCCTGGGCGACCGGCTTGCGCGCCAGGCTGACGCAGTCGTCCACCTCGGACTGAAGCTCGGCCCGGTCGTCATAGTTTGCATCGAGGGCCTTCAGGGCGCGCACGGCCATCAGGTCGGCCCCGCCCTCGGTGATCCAGGCCTCGTCGGCGAAGGCGTATCGCACCGTCTGTCCCAGCCAGAAATGCGCCCCCTCATGGCCGATGAACCAGCGCGAACGCTCCACGATTTCCGGCTGCGGCGAGGTCACGCCCCGCCCCTCGAACGACATGACGATCAGGCCCGGAAGGACGCTGCCGCCCATGCTCGTCATGCTTTCGGTCGGCCCGTTCCAGGCCACCATGACGATGGGCGTATCGCCGCCGGAGCCCGGCGCGCCGAGGCGATCGCGGTAGTAATGACCGACATGCGGCGCAAAGCCCCGGATCTCCTCGCCGATCCACGGCGGCAGATTGGGGTCCATAACGGTCGACAGGCCATCGCCCGGCGTCACCGTCGCCTCGCCCAGCAGGACATAGCTGCGCTCGTCCGTCGTGGTCAGTTCGTCGCGGCGGCGCCCGTTGAACAGGACGGGTCCGTTCTCGTCCCGCCAGGTCACGCGCGAGGGACCGCCATCCAGGCGGATTCGGTTCAGGTCGTCAGGCACCTGTTCAGCCGCCTGGGCCGACGGCAGGGCGAAGACGTCCAGTTGCCGGGTCGGCAGGGCCACGGCGCCATTGGAGAACAGCAGGGTCGGATACTCGGCCTCAAGATCCACCGCCTGCGGTCGAACGCGGAAGCGGACTTCGCGCGGCACGGGACCGCCGTCCGTGCTGCGGATGATGTCGTAATGGCCGCGTCGCTCCATGACGACGCCGGGCGTCTCAACCGTCCATTGGCGCGGCCGCCAGGGCTGGCGCGAATCCTGTTCCAGCGCCGAATCCTGGAAGGCCCAGACCGGCACGTCGCGCCCAAAGCGATAGTCGATGTTGAGGTGATCGCCGTCGCGGGTCACCGTCACTTGGGGTCCGCCTTCCTCCTGAAGGGTCGCCGGCGCCGACATGGGCCCTGCGGCGCAGGCGCCGCTCATAAGGGCGAGGGCCAAAACGGCGGACGAGGCGAAGGCGTGGACGCGCAAGGGCGATCTCCTGAAGGGCGCTCGGCGCGAAGCCTAGCGGTCGTCAACGCGCCGCGTCAGCTTACGGTTTCGTCAGGCTGAGGCCCGTTCCAAGGCGCGGCCCGCCGCCGCCAGTTCGCCGGCCATCACGGCCTTCAGTCGCTGTGGCGCCAGGATCTGCACCTGCTCGCCCCAGGTGAACAGATGCCAGGCCAGTTCGCGCATGCCCGAGGCGCGGAACCGCACGATCACGCCGCCGTCCCACTGATCCTCAAAAGACTGGGTCGGGTGCCAGCGCCAGCCCCTGGCCTCAGCCGCGCCCTCGGGCGCGATGCGCAGAACGACGTCCTCGATCTCGTCCTGATAGATGCCGAAGGACTGGCTGGCGAAGACGCCGAGGTCGAAATCGGCGGGCGGCACGGCCAACCCTTCCTGCGGGCCGACATGGCTCATCCGGTCTAGGCGGAAGGTCTGGATGCGGCCGGTCTCGCGGTCGGCGGCGACCAGATAGTTAGCCCGGCCGAACATGACGCCGCACGGCGCCACGCTGCGCCGACGCGGCTCGGCGCCCGGACGGGAATAGGTGAAGCCCAAGGGCTGCTGCGCCAGCACCGCCGCGCGAATGGCGGTCAGCATAGCTTCGTCGGCGGAGGGGCGCGGCCCGGCCTGGACCGCAATGGTCTCGGCCCGGACCAGGGCCTCCAGATCCGGCGCCATCCGATTCAGCGTGGTCGAACGCATCGCCGCCTTCAGCTTGCGCTCCAGCCCCTCCAGCGCCGTGGCGCGCGCCGGTTCGCCGGCAGCGCGCAGGGCGGTCGCGGCCTTGGACAGTTCCAGCATTTCGGTCGCCGTCGGGGCTTGTTCGAAGGCCGACAGACCGCCCCGTATGCGCCAGCGTTTGGACGGCGGGTCCGAAACCTCGTCCACCTGGGGGAACAGCATCAGAACCGCGTCGCGCATCCGTTCGGCGGTGCGGCGGCCGACGCGCATGTCGCGCGCGATCTCATCCAGGCTCAGCCCTTCGGCGCTGGCGGCCATGCGGCGTGCCAGATCGATCACCATCGCCGCCTTGTCGTGTCTCAATGCCTTCGCCGATCCTTACGTCCGTTTCTGACGCAACACTGCTTCATAACGACATCATCGACAAGAGGCCCCCGCTTCAGGAGATCATCAGATGGCGCATTTCCAACCCGCCCAGACCGTCAACGCCAGCCGCTACATCATCGTGCCGTGCGAAGCCGATGGGTCGTCCGACCTCGCCGTGATCTGGGACCGGCTGGAGGAACAGGTGGTCGACGTCATTTCGGCCGCCGCCAGCAGCCGCTATTCAGACGAGGACATGCTGTGGGATGAAGGCCGCGCCGGCGACATGGCCCCCGAATGGCGGATGGCCGCCTGAGCTCAGGCCGCCTTCGGCTTGGTCCAGCGATCGATCATGCGCTGGGCCGGCTGCTCGACCAGTCGGTGCGCCACGACGGCGACCGCAACGATGAAGCCGAACATGGCGACGGCGAACAGGTCGTTCAGCCAGACAGAGCCGAAGTCGATGCGTCGCACCGGTACGAGGTCCAGCTTCCTGGCCACAATCATCATCACGGTCAGGATGAACATGTGGACCATGTAGATGGCGAACGACCACCGCCCCAGGGTGACCAGAGCCGGATGGTCCAGCACGCGTGACAGCGCCCCCTCCTCGCCGGCGAAGACCCAGATCAGCGCCACGAAGATCAGCGTGACGGCCACAGTGATCGGCCCCTGAGCGTAGCCGATGAACACGCAGGCCGCGACGATGGCCGCGATCTCCAAAAGCGTCGCGGGGCCGCCCTTGAGGCGCGGAATGCGGGTCCAGAGCCCCTGCAGCAGGCAGCCCAGGAAGAAGCCATAGACCGCGCGCGGCACGGCGAAGTCATAGGTCGTATTCATCCAGCGCCGCGCGTAGCTGAGCACCAGGACGCCGCCGATGATCGCCAGCACCAGCCCGATCCAGCGGAACCGCTTTGGCGCAATCAGCACCAGGCCCGCGAAGGTAAGATAGCAGGCCCATTCGGCGCTGAGCGTCCAGGCTGGCCCGTTCCAGGTCAGATAGGGATGCACATGCCAGGCCTGGATCAGCGCCAGATTGGTGAAGATCGCCTCAATCGATCGATCCCGCGTGAAAGGCGGCGCGCTGTCGAAATGGAAGATAAGCCGCGCCAATTCCAACCCGATGAAGGCCGCCAGCATTAGCAGATGCAGCGGCCAGATCCGCCCGAAGCGCCGCACCATGAACCGCCCGGCGTCCCGTTCCGACTTCAGTCGGTTCGCATAGGCATGGGCGATGACGAAGCCCGACAGGACGAAGAAATAGTCGACGAACAGATAGGAATGCTGAATGAAACCCCAGTCGCGCCAATGACTTGCAACCGGCATGTGAAACATCACGACAAGGATGGCGCACACACCCCGCAGGGAATCCAAAGCCTCAAAACGGCGATGGGCGGCAGGAAGAGGTCCGGACAGCGTGTTCACGGACGCGTGATAGCGCCGGTCAAGGTTGCGTGATAGGGGTCTGAAGAGACTTCAGTGCAAGCCGGCTTTGACCGCGCGAACAGCGCGGCCGCAAAGATCGCGCAGAACCGCCTGATCGACATCTTCCAGACGCGAAACATAGAGGCAGCCCACGCCGGTCTTCACCTTGCCCAAGCGGGCGATAAGCTCGGCTCGTTCAGAGAAATCCCCAGCGACATAAAGCACCAGATTGGCTTTTCGCGGCGAGAAGCTGATCAGCGGCCAGCCGCCCTTGGGGCCGCCGTCGTTGCCGAACCCGACGATGGACGATCCCCAGAGCACGGCTGGTTCACCGGTGATCTCCGACATCAGTGCGGCGACGGCGTGAGAATCAGACCGTCGGCGTGGATCGTCGATCGCAGACAAGAAGGCGTCGACAGAGGCGTCTGTGGGGCCGGTCTTGGGCGTGCTGGCCATGGCTCAAAGCCCCTTCACGATCCCTTCGACCATCTTCTTGGCGTCGGCGAACAGCATCATGGTGTTGTCGCGGAAGAAGAGTTCATTCTCGACCCCGGCGTAGCCCGAGCCCATGCCGCGCTTGATGAACAGGACGGTGCCGGCCTTTTCCACATCCAAGATCGGCATGCCGTAGATGGCGCTGGTCGGGTCGGTCTTGGCGGCGGGATTGGTCACGTCATTGGCGCCGATGACGAAGGCGACGTCGGCGGTGGCGAACTCGGCGTTGATGTCCTCCAACTCGAACACCTCGTCATAGGGAACGTTAGCCTCGGCCAGCAGGACGTTCATATGGCCCGGCATCCGGCCGGCGACGGGGTGGATGGCGTATTTCACCTCCACGCCTTCCTCCTTCAACTTGTCGGCCATTTCACGCAGCGCATGCTGGGCCTGGGCCACCGCCATGCCGTAGCCGGGCACGATCATGACCTTGGACGCATTCTTCATGATGAAGGCGGCGTCCTCAGCCGAGCCCTGTTTGACCGGCCGCGTTTCCTTGGCGCCGGCGGGACCGGCCGCCGCATCGCCGCCGCCGAAGCCGCCCAGGATGACCGAAATGAAGCTGCGGTTCATCCCCTTGCACATGATGTAGCTGAGGATCGCGCCCGACGATCCGACCAGGGCGCCGGTGATGATCAGGGCGATGTTCTCCAGCGTGAAGCCCAGCGCCGCCGCCGCCCAGCCGGAATAGGAGTTCAGCATCGACACCACGACCGGCATGTCGGCGCCGCCGATGGGGATGATCAGGGTCGCGCCCAGCACCAGCGCGATCAAGAAGACGCCCCAGAAGGCCCAGGTCGCCGCGCCGTTCGTGCCGATCAGGATGCCGATCAGGAAGACCAGACCCAGCGCCAGGCCGACATTGATCAGATGCCGCGCCGGCAGGATGATCGGCGCCCCGCTCATGTTTCCGTTCAGCTTGGCGAAGGCGATGACCGAGCCGGTGAAGGTGATGGCCCCGATTGCGACGCCGAGGCTGAGTTCGATGATCGACAGCGTTTTGATGCCGTTTCCGTCGTCGGACAGGATTCCAAAGGCCTCGGGCGCATAGATCGCCCCGATGGCGACCAGACAGGCGGCCATGCCGACCAGACTGTGGAAGGCCGCGACCAATTGCGGCATGTCGGTCATGGCCACCCGCTTCGCGATCAGGGCGCCTGCCCCGCCCCCGACGATGACGCCGCCCGTGATCAGGGCCAGGGTCACGGTATCCAGCGCCCCCGTCGTGCCCAGCGTCAGCAGGGTCACGCCAATGGCCAGCGCCATGCCGATCATGCCGAAGGTGTTGCCCTGACGGCCGGTCTCCGGGCTGGACAGCCCCCGTAACGACAGGATGAACAGGACGCCCGAAACCAGATAGGCCATTGCGGCCAGCGATGCGTTCATCACGCCCCTCCCCTCAAGACGTGCGGGCCAGCCGCCACAGGGCGGCGGCGATGAACAGCGGGCCGATGAAGAACAGGGCCCATTCGAAGACGCCCAGCGGCCGATCCTGCGTCACCACGCGAACCAGAATGGCCGAAAAGACCAGGGCGATGCCGCAGTCATGCAGCCGCTGACGCTTGATCGGAGTCTTGGCCCCGAACCATCCGTACAGCCACAGGCCGAAACCGATGCCGGTCGCGATCCAGGATCCGGTGATGGCGATTTGGGCGGCGTCGGTCACGAAGACGCCTCGGGAGCGGACTTAGGCGCCGGCCGCTCCTTCTTCTTGTACATGGCCAGCATCCGCCGCGTGACCATGAAGCCGCCGAAGATGTTGACGCTGGCCAGGGTGACGGCGACGACGCCCGCGCCCTTGGCGATCCAGGCGCTGGGGCCGGTCGCGTCACCGGACACGGCCGCCGCCGCGATCAGGCCGCCGACGATGATGACGCTGGAAATGGCGTTGGTCACGGCCATCAGGGGCGTGTGCAGAGCCGGCGTCACGCTCCAGACGACGTAATAGCCGACGAAGATCGCCAGCACGAAGATGGCCAGGCGGAAGACGGTGGGATCGACGTGTTCCATGTCAGGTTTTCTGCTCCAATCGAGCATCGATGCTGATGAGAAGTCTCAGGACTCCCCCGTTGATGACGCTGCCGAAAAAGATCGGCCCGACTTTGGTGAGCGCCCTGCCGAATGCTGCGCCGGACTGGTCCTGCACGAATGCAAACATCAGCAGAAACAGGCAGAAGACAGCTCCGCCGAAAATCACGATCAAGGAAAAAATCGACAGAGCATTACGAAGGCCAGACCCGATCATCCCCGCACCCCCTCATGCACCACGGCCCCGCCGTCTGTGACCACCGCCGCCTTCAGGATCTCGTCTTCGAGGTCCACCGACAGGCCGCCGTCCTTCATCAACAGGCCGACAAAGGCGGTCAGGTTGCGGGCGTAGAGGGCGCTGGCGTCGGCGGCGATGCGGCCGGGCAGGTTCGACCAGCCGACGATGGTGACGCCGTTCGCGGTGGTCACGACCTCGTTCAGCTTGGAGCCCTCGACATTGCCGCCCGCTTCAACCGCCAGATCGATGATGACCGAGCCGGGTTTCATGGAGGCGACATGGCCGGCGGTCAGCAGCACAGGGGCGGCGCGGCCGGGGATAAGGGCTGTGGTGATGACCACGTCCTGCTTGACCACATGGCTGGCGGTCAGGTCAGCCTGTTTGGCCTGGTATTCGGCCGACATGAGTTTGGCGTAGCCGCCGGCGGTCTGGGCGTTTTTGAACTCCTCGTCCTCGACGGCCAGGAATTTGGCGCCCAGGCTTTCGACCTGTTCCTTGGTCGCGGGGCGGACATCGGTGGCGGTGACGACGGCGCCCAGACGACGCGCGGTGGCGATGGCCTGCAAGCCCGCGACACCCACCCCCATTATGAAGACCTTTGCGGCGGCGACGGTGCCGGCCGCCGTCATCATCATCGGGAAACCCTTGCCATAGGCATAGGCCGCCTCGATCACCGCACGATATCCGGCCAGGTTCGCCTGTGACGACAGGACGTCCATGACCTGGGCGCGGGTGATGCGGGGCACGAACTCCATAGCGAAGGCGGTGGTGTTGGCCCCAGCCAGGGCGTCGACGGTCGCCTTATCCCGATAGGCGTCCAGCATGGCGATGACGACGGCGCCGGGCTTCAGCGCGCTGGTTTCCTGGGCCGTGGGGCCGCGCACCTTCAGCACGATGTCGGCGCCGTCCAGCACGGCGCGGGTGTCCGGCTTCACGACGGCGCCGGCGGCGGCGTAGTCGGCGTCGGGAATGGAGGAGCCCAGGCCGGTCCCGGCCTCGACCGTGACGGTCGCCCCAAGGGCGATCAGCTTCTTGACCGTCTCGGGCGTGACGGCGCAGCGCGTCTCGCCTTCGCGACGTTCACGGGTGACGGCGATAGCGACGGCCAAGCGAATCCCCTCGTTCTTTTCGTTGAACGAAGGTTAGGCCGTTCCGGCGCGAGCCGTCAAAGCACGGTTATGCCAAAGCTTGGCGAGGGCGCGTGATTTCAGACCGCCTCAGGCGATCCGATGCAAGGCTCAGTGCGCGGCGCCCGGCTTGGACTTCAGCGCCACGAAGCCGACGCCGCCCAAAACGACCGCGCCGATGACGGCGGCCATGAAGCTGCCGCCCGGGTGGAACCACAGGGTCAGGAACAGCAGCAGCACGGCGATGGCCAGGCTGCCCCACTTGGCCAGGTTCAAAAACAGGCGGTAGGTCGAGACCTGTTCGCGCACTTCCATATGGCCGTGCAGATAGGCTTGCGCATCGGCGTCGGCAGGTGCGTTGGCGGTGTCGTGCAGGTCGGCCATTCGTGGAATCCCCTCGTCGTTATCGCGGACTTACACCGAGGCGACCGCCCCGCTCAAGCCCGCAGTCATGCCGTGGTCAGGCCAGCGCCTCGAACTGATCGACCAGCCGCTCCAGCCTCTGACAGCCGACGCTCCAGAAGGCCGGGTCGCGCGGGTCCAGACCGAACGGCTTCAACGCCTCGACATAGGTTCGCGATCCGCCGCCGGCCAAAAGCTCGCGATAAAGCGGCGTGAAGCCGGCCGGATCGTTGCGACGCGCCTCCATCAGCGCCGCCACCAGCAGGTCGCCGAACGCGTAGGCGTACACATAAAAGGGCGAATGGACGAAGTGGCTGACATAGGCCCACCAGTGTTCATAGCCCGGGTTCAGCTTGACCGACGGCCCCAACGAGGCGCCCATTTCTTCAAGCCACAGCTGGTTGATCCGCTGTTGCGACACCTCGCCTTGCAGGCGCTCGTCGTGGAAGCGGGTCTCGAACCGGTGGAAGGCGATCTGGCGCACGACGGTGTTCAGACCATCCTCGATCCGGCCGGCCAGCAGGCCGCGCTGCTCGGACTTGGGCGCGGTCGCCAGCAGACGATCAAACGTCAGCCCCTCGGCGAAGATCGACGCCGTCTCGGCCAGGGTCAGGGGCGTGTCGGCCAGAAGCGTGCCCTGATCGGCCGCCAGGGTCTGGTGGACGCCATGACCCAGCTCATGCGCCAGGGTCAGGACGTCGCGCCGTTCGCCCATCCAGTTCAGGAAGACATACGGATGGCGGTCGGCGGTGACGGGGTGGGCATAGGCGCCCGACTGCTTGCCCGGCCGCGCCCGGCCGTCGATCCACGGCTTGTCGAAGAAGCCGCCGGCTCTGTCGGCGAAATCGCCGCCCAGGTCCGAGAAACTGTCCAGTACGATCTCGCGCCCCTGGGTCCAGGTGAAGGCGCGCGGCGTCGTCGTCTCGATCGGGGCGTTACGGTCCCAGTGGTCCAAGCGCGCCTTGCCCATCGCCTTGGCCTTCAGCGCATAGTAGCGATGCGACAGGCGCGGACAGGCGGCTGCGACCGCCTCGGCCATCGCATCCACGGCCTCGCCATCCACCTCGTTGCCCAGGTGACGGCTGTCGGCGGGACGTCTGAAACCACGCCAGCGATCCTCCATCGCCTTGTCCGCGGCGACGGTGTTCAGCACCAGGGCCAGCGTCGGGGCGCGGGCGGCCAGCGCCTCTGACAGACCCTCGGCGGCGGCCTTGCGGCGCGCGGGCTTGGCGTCCGACAGGCGGTTCAGCGCCTCGGCCAGCGTCAGTTCTTCATGGCCCGCCTTTGCACGCAGGGCGGCCAGCTGCTCATCGAATAGGCGCGGCCATTGAGCCGTGATCGGGCCACGCTCGGCGATGAAGGTTTCCAGTTCGGCCGACAGTTCGTGCGGCTTCATCGCCCGCACCCGGCGCAACCACGGCCGCCAGCGCGCGGCGCCCGCATGGGCGGTGAGCGCCGCTTCCAGCGCCGCATCGTCGATCTGATTGATCTCCAGCGTCAACCAGACGGTCGGGGTGGCGATGGCGGTGATCTTCTCGCGCACATCGGCCTCGAAGCCTTGCGCCGTCGCATCGTCGCGCGCGGTTGAGGCCGACAGGAAGGCGTAGGCGCCCAGCGCGCCCAGAACGTCGGACGCCTGCTCGTAAAGCTGGATCGCGCGGTCCAGCGCCTCGCCCAGCGCCTGCGCATCCTGATCCGCCGCCAGCCGGCCCTTCAGCCCGTTCAGCGCCTCGACCAGACCCCTCGCCTTTTCCAGATCGGCGGCCACCTTGGCGTCGTCGCGCGACGCATAGAGGTCGGTCAGGTCCCATAGCGGGGCTTCGGTGTTCGGCGTCTTGAAGGGAGCGTTCATGCCCCTGTTCTGGGGATGCGCGGCGACGGCCGCAACCGCCCCTTGCGCTTTCTCGGCGTCACGGCCCGTGCAATCCTGCCTTTCGGAGACGCGTAAATGACCGAAACCCTGCAGCATGACACCGGCCGGACGGGCCTTGGCGGGGCCTCGGCCCTGTTTGCGGTTCGCCTGGCGACAGGTCTGGTTCAGGGGCTGGCGCTCTATCTGCTATATCTGGCGGCCGACAGCCGCGTCTGGCCCGAAACCCAGCCGGTGGTGTTCGGCGCCCTGGCCCTGGCGGCCGGCTATGTGCCGGTGGTGGTTCTCGCCGGCGTAGGCCGGGTCAAGCCGCTGGCCCTAATCTTGTGGGCCGCGGCCGCGGCCGGCGTGCTGGCCCTGCTGGGCGCCCACGACGTCGCCCGCCAGGTTCTGAAGCCGCATGAGGAGCCGCCATTTCTCAGTTTCCCCATGCTGGCCTTCGGCGCGGCGGCCCTGTTCATCGCCCACCACCTGATCGTGCCCGCGATCCGCGAACGACGCTGGATCGTCGACTATCCCGACTATTTCGACATCGCGTGGAAGGCGGGGGTGCAACTGGCCCTGTCACTGGGCTTCACGGGCGCCTTTTGGATCCTGCTGCATCTGGGCGCGGCCCTGTTCAAGATGATCGGCCTCGGCTTTCTGCAGCACCTGCTGAGCGAGGCATGGTTCGCCATTCCGGTCACGGCCCTGGTCTTCGCCACCGCGGTCCAGCTGACCGATGTGCGCGACGGCCTGATCCGAGGCGTGCGGACCGTGGCGTTGATGCTGCTGTCGTGGCTGCTGCTGGTGATCACGGTCCTGGTCGGCGGCTTTCTTGTCGCCCTGCCCTTCACCGGACTGGACGGCCTGTGGGAGACGCGCAGCGCGACGGCCCTGGTGTTGTCGGCCGCTGCCGCCCTGATCGTGCTGATCAACACGGCCTATCAGGATGGGCGCGCGGACAATCTGCCGCCGGTTGTCCTGCGATACAGCGTGCGGGCCGCGTCGGTCGTGACCGCGCCGCTGATTGTTCTGGCCGCCTGGGGCCTGGCCTTGCGGATCGGCCAGCACGGCCTGACGCCCGATCGGATCATCGCCGCCGCCTGCACCCTGGTCGGCGCGGTCTATGGCGCCGGCTATCTGCTGGCGGCCGTGAAACCGGGCGGCTGGATGAAGCCGCTGGAGCGGATCAACGTCGTCGCGGCGGTTCTGTCGGTTCTGGTCATCCTGGCCCTGTTCAGCCCGCTGGCGGATCCCGCCCGCCTCTCGGTGCACGATCAGGTCGCCCGCTTGCAGCGCGGGGCGGTGTTCGCTGACATGTTCGACTATGACTTCCTGCGGTTCGAGAGCGGCAAGGCCGGCGAGATGGCGCTGCGCCGTCTGGCCGCCTCAACCGATCCTCGCATCGCGCGAAACGCCCGCGCCGCCCAGGCTCGCCCGTGGCCATCCGGCGATACCGCGCAGGGGCGGCAAGCGCGCAAGGCCGCCATCCGCCTGAAAGCCGCCGATGGCCAGTCCGTGCCCGCCAGCTTCGTCGATCAGTTGGACGCGCAGGTCGATGTGCTGTTCAGTTGTAATGCGGAAGCCCCCCGCATCGTCCGATCGACGGACCTGAATGGCGACGCGCGAACCGATCTGCTGGTCGCCACGGCTCGTGAAATCGTGGCCTTCGATCAGGACGGCCAGGGCCAGTGGCGCGTGACGGGTCGATACGGCTTCACCTGCGGGCGCAATGCTGAGCGGATGAACGAGGGCCTGTCGAAGGGCGTCACGACGGCGCCGGCCGCCCTTCCCGACCTGGTTGTCGACGGCCAGAGATTGCGCGCCAGCCCCGAAGTGCGATGCGACGCGACAGAGCCGCGTTAACGGGACGCTCACCACGCCGTGTCACCCGATTTTCACCTCGCCAGCCTAGAAATCGTCCCGAAACGATCCATCCGTGACGGGTTGGGCGACAGGACAAGGGATTTTCATGGCCAAGACCATCCTGGTCGTTGACGACGATCCGACCCAACGCCGGCTGATCCAGGCCGTGCTGGAGCGGGACGGAAACGCCGTGGTCCATGCCGCCAGCGGCGGCGAGGCCATCGACCGGATGACGCGCGGCGGCGGGGCGGACCTGATCCTCCTGGACATGGTCATGCCCGAGATGTCGGGGCTGGAATGCCTGGCCGAACTGCGTAGCGCCGGGATCAATGAGCCGGTCATCGTCCTGACGGCCAACGGCGGCATCGACATGGTGGTCAAGGCCATGCAGGCCGGGGCCCAGGACTTCTTCGTCAAACCGGTGGGCCCGGAACGCCTGCTGGTCGGCGTGCGCAACGCCATGCAGATGAAGCGCCTAACCGCCGAGGTCGGCCGCCTGACCAAGCGCGTCCAGGGTCGCACCAGCTTCGACGATATCGTGGGCGACAGCGCGCCGATGCGGATGGTGAAGGCGCTGGGCGCTCGGGCCGCCAAATCCTCAATTCCCGTCCTGATCACGGGCGAAAGCGGCGTCGGCAAGGAGGTCATCGCCCGCGCCCTGCACGGCGCCAGCGACCGGGCCGGCAAACCCTTCGTCGCCGTCAACTGCGGCGCCCTGCCCGCCAATCTGATCGAATCCATCCTGTTCGGACACGAGAAGGGCGCCTTCACCGGCGCCGTGGACAAGACGCTGGGCAAGTTCCGCGAGGCGGACGGCGGCACCCTGTTCCTTGACGAGATCGGCGAACTGCCGCTGGACATGCAGGTCAAGCTGCTGCGCGCGCTGCAAGAAGGCGAGATCGATCCCGTCGGCGGCAAACGCCCGGTCAAGATCGACGTGCGCATCGTCTCGGCGACCAATCGCGATCCGGCCCAGCAGGTCAAGGACGGCGCCTTCCGCGAGGACCTGTTCTATCGCCTGAACGTCTTCCCGATCGAGGCGCCGTCCTTGCGTGACCGGCGCGAGGACATCGCGCCCCTGGTCGATCACTTCATCGCCCGCTTCAACGCCGAGGAGGGCAAGCGGATCGCCGGATGTGCGCCCGAGACCCTGGCCCTGCTGCAAGGGTTCGACTGGCCCGGAAACGTGCGACAACTGGAAAATGCGGTGTTCCGCGCCATCGTGCTGGCCGATGCGCCCTTCCTTCAGCCGCACGATTTCCCCGCGATTTCAGGCGTCGCCGCGCCCATGCCCGACGCCCAGCCTCTGAAGGCCGCCACAGCCGCCGGCGCTCAGACCGACGCCGCCGCGCAGGTCGACCAGCCGATCCGGATCTTGGACGAGCGCGGCCATCTGCGCACGCTCGAGGACATCGAACGCGACCTGATCCAGCACGCCATCGAGGTCTATGCCGGCCATATGAGCGAGATCGCGCGCCGCCTCGGCATCGGCCGCTCGACCTTGTATCGCAAGGTCCGCGAACAGGGGCTGGAAGGTCAGCTGAAGGAAGCGGGCTGAGGGTTACGCGCCTGACTCCAAGCTTTTGAGAAACGCAGCCACACTCGCCTCTCCGTCATCCTCGGGCTTGACCCGAGGATCAGGCGCCCAGCCGCATAGACTTGGGTAGAGATCGACCCACTCAGGGTTCGTCCGTTCGATCAGCTCCAGCTTCCAGACGCGATTCCAGCGTTTCAGCGCCTTCTCCTGCCGGATTGCGTTCGTGACCAGTTCGAACTGCTCGTACCAAACCAACATTCCGCACCCGTAACGACTGGCGAAACCTTCGAAAGCCCCGGTCCTGTGCTGATGGCCGCGATCATAGAGATTCGACGTCATGCCGATGTAAATGACACCGTGCGGTCGGCTGGCTTGGATATAGGTGGCGATGAAAGGGCGGCGCTCGCTCATAAACGCTGAGTTGTGGACAGGCCGATCCTGGGGTCAAGCCCGAGGATGACGAACGGTTATGGCTCTTTTGGTTTCCTGCCCCACCGCCGTTTCGGCTCTTCGCCATTGGCCTTTGCGGTAATCTCTTTCAGCTTGCGACCCTGCATGGCCGAGAGGGCTTGACCCGGCGCGCCCTTTTCGGGGTCGGCGAAGGCGCGGCCGTGGGTCTTAACGCGCTCGCTGACCGAATCGATGAATTCGCCTTCCCATTCGGACAGGGAAACGCCCGCCTTGTCCGCCGCGCGGCGAGCGCGTTTCAAAGCGTTCAGCGCGGCGCGTTTGGCGGCCTCGCGCTGTTGCTCGAAGGGGCTTGGCGCGGGCTTTTTTGCAGCGGTACCGCCCTTCGGGCTGCTTGAGCGCAGGCTTGAAACACTACCGCTCTTCGGGCTGCTTGAGCGCAGGTTGGATGCGCCATCGCCTTTCAGGCCGCCCGATCGCGACAGCCCGCCTCCTGGCTTGAAGGGGGTGCGCTTCAAGCCGGGTCAGCCTCAGATCTCGCCGAGCGCTGAGAGGTAGAGGTCCAGAATGGCGTCCTCTTCCTGACGCTTGGCCTTGTCCTGCTTTCTGATGCGGATGACCTTGCGCAGGATCTTGACGTCGTAGCCCTCGCCCTTGGCTTCGGCGAAGACCTCCTTCATGTCGGTCATGACGGCCTGCTTGTCCTCTTCGAGGCGCTCGAGGCGCTCGATGATGGTGCGAAGGCGGCCCTGCGCCGTGGCGGTGAGAACGTCGGAACCACCGTCGAACGAGGCGTCGTCAGCCATGGGGAATACTCCAGAAATCAGGCGCGGACGCTAACCATGCAGACAGGCGCGCGACAACCGCGAACACGAAAAAGGCCGCGGACAGAAATCCGCAGCCTGTGGATCGTCATCTTTCAAGCGCGCTATCGCCCTTCGGGCTGCCTGAGCGCGAACCAGCATGCGCACGCCGCCGAAGCGGCGCGCAGCGAACGCTGCTTAGCCCTGCTTCGCCTTGAAGCGCGGGTCGGTCTTGTTGATGACGAAGACGACGCCCTTGCGACGCACGACCTTGCAGTCGCGGTGGCGGGTCTTCAGCGACTTGAGCGAGCTACGGACCTTCATGGTCGGACGTCCTGAAAGAAACCAATAAGAAAGCCGCTGACCCGGTCGGATCGCGGCGGAGGCGGTCGTATAGAGAGAGGGGTTCGGAAGGTCAAGCCGCCAAAGGCCGAAACCGCAGAAAACCCAGTCCCCGTCTGCTCTGCGCGCTGTTTCCCCTCACGTGCTCAAGCAGCCCGAGGCGATAGCACATTTAGAAAACTATGGAGGCCTGACCTCCGAGTCGAACGGAGGGTTTACGGGGTTGCACGCCCGCCGCGTCGCCGCTCCGCCATCAGGCCGTCAGAGCTGGTGCGTCATTACGACACACACTTATAAGGCGTCCAATACAAAGATGGTTAACAGCGCGCCTTACACCCGAGCGGGGAATGGCCAGGCAACGCATTCGCGCCGCGCGCGCTTTAGGGCGTCGAAATGGCCGTTCGCGCGGTTGTCATTTCGTGTCTGACCCCGGGGGCTCTAGTTTGAATCTCATGCGCTTTTCCTATCGCCTTCTCCTAATCGGCTGCGTCTCGGCCTGCGCGCCCATGCTGCCCGAGCCGCAGGTGAACATGCCGACGCCCCATCCTCAGCCGCAGGCGGGTGCCCCTGTTACGACGCCGGCCCCTGCCCCCCAGACGCCGCCGTTGGCCGCCTATGACCAGCAGGGTTTCGAGGGCTGGAAACAGGGATTTCTGGCGCGCAAGGGCGGCGCCCGCCGCGCGGACTACGCCCGGGAACTGGAGGGTCTGACGCCCGATCCAACGGTGATCCGCCTGGATCGCAACCAGCCTGAATTCTCCAAACCCGCCGGCGTCTATGTTCAGAATGCAGTGACCCCGGTGCGAATCGCCCAGGCCAAACAGCGCATCGACCGGGTGCCGTGGTCGGTGGTTCAACGATTCGGCGTGCCCAGCGAAATCCTGGTCGGCGTCTGGGCCCAGGAGAGCGCATTCGGTCAGGTGCAGGGCGACTATGACGTGATCCGCTCGCTGGCGACCTTGGCCTATGACGGTCGCAGACGCGATTGGGCCGAGGGGCAACTGAAGGACGCGCTGGACATCGTCGTGGACGGCCGGCGCGAGCGCGCGGGACTGAAGGGCAGCTGGGCCGGGGCCATGGGCCAGACCCAGTTCATGCCCGACAACTATCTGCGCCTGGGCGTGGATCAGGACGGCGACGGCAAGGTCGACATCTGGCGCGACGACGCCGACGCCCTGGCGTCCGCCGCCAACCTGCTGGCCCAGGCCGGGTGGAAGCGTGGTCAGGGCTGGGGCTATGAAGTCACCCTGCCCTCCGGCTTCGACTATGCCGAGGCAGAAGGCCCGAAGCACAACTGGGCCTATTGGGCGGCCAAGGGCGTGCGCCTGGCGCAAGGCGGCACGCCGAACGGCGCAGAGGCGCTGGAAGAGGCGACCATCCTGCTGCCGCAGGGCGCGAACGGTCCGGCCTTCCTGGCCCTGCCGAACCACTATGTGATCCGCCGCTACAACAACTCGGTGTCCTACGCCCTAGCCATCGGCCTGACGGCGGACGGGATCATGGGCAAGCCGGGGCTGACCAAGGCCTGGCCCAACGATCCGTCGATGACGCGCGATCAGCGTATCGGGGCGCAGCGCGCCCTGACGCAGCTCGGTTACGACACTCAAGGCGTGGATGGAGTGATCGGCTCCAACACCCGCGCGGCCCTGCGTCGCTGGCAGATCGCCAACAACAGGATCGCCGATGGCTATCTGACGCCGGCGCTGGCGGACGAACTGATCCGCCGGACGAGCTGACGCTGTAAATCCGGGCATGGCTCGGTGCTCCTGCCTTTGAGGGGGCGGAGGGGGAGGAGGGCTGGGCGGAGCGCCGGGCCTTTGCCCGGAGTTGATTTGTAGTGTTACCGTTTCGACGAAGGATGGACGCTCCGCGCGGAAGGTTGACCTGCAAGCTCGGGGCGCCGAGCGGTGGCGGTCTTATCGCCTAACCCCATAAGCCTGCGACGGGCGGGTCGGAGCAGCGATCCCCGATCCCCGGTTCGGCCGAGTATCCCCCTCGACCCTTCGACGCGACTGCGGACGCCGGGGCGATTCCCCGGCCGATCAGCCCCTGCGCCGCGATGGGATTTCACCATCGCCCCCGCTCCCTCCGCTCCCGCCGCCGCAAGGTCGCAGGCCAGGCGAGCCCTCCATGCGACGAGACGGGGGCATTATGGGGCCGTTTGACCCCGTGGATGGGAAAAGGCGCACATAAATCGGCAAGCGGTTGAAATCGCTGCGGATGGACCAGCGGCATTGCGATGGCTGAAAGAAGCTAGCGATCTTTTCTTTCGTCATCCTCCGGCGCGAAGTGACCGGGGGACCCAGCGGCGCGCGAGAGCGCGAACCTGTTGCGGATACGCTGATAGACACCAGCGCGGCGGAAACATCGCCTCCGGCGCCGCTGGGTCCCCCGATCTGCGCCGCAAGCGGCTTGCCGGAGGATGACGAAAGATGAGAGGCCCTTAGTTTCAAGAACCCCTCCACCGCTTCGCGGTCCCCCTCCCCGCCAGGCGGGGAGGAGACGACAGGCTCTAACCTTTCACGCGCCAGGTGGCGCCGTCGGGGCCGTCCATGACGACGACGTTCAGGGCGTTCAGGCGGTCGCGGATGCGGTCGGCCTCGGGCCAGTCCTTTGCGGCGCGGGCCTTGGCGCGTTGGTCCAGCAGGGCCTCGACCTCGGCCTTCAGCGCGGGATCGCCGCCCTCGAACCAGGCGTCCGGCGTCAGCGACAGGACGCCGAGCAGACCGGCCGCTTCATTCAGGCTCCAGCGGGCCATGGCGACATCGTTGATATCGGCCTCGGCGTCGTTCAGCAGTTCGCGCAGGGTGTTGCCGAGCCCGAACAGCTGGGCGATCGCGCCCGGCGTATTGAGATCGTCTTCAAGCGCGTCCAGCACCGGATCCAGGGCGTTCTCGGCCAGCTCCATCTCAGCTTCGTCCAGCGTGGCCTCGTCGAAGTCGGCCAGGGCCGCCTCGGCGTCGCGCAGGACGCCATACAGCCGGTCCAGGTTTTTGCGGCTCTGATCCAGCAGCCCTTGGTTCCAGTCCAGCGGCTGGCGGTAGTGGGCGCTGAGCAGGGCCCAGCGGACGACCTCGCCCGGCATGGCCTGGACCAGGTCGTGCAGTAGCAGGACGTTGCCGATCGACTTGGACATCTTCTCGGCGTCCACGGTCAGGAAGCCATTGTGCATCCAGTAGCGGGCGTATTCGTCATGAGCCTCATCGCCATGGGCATGGCCGTGGGCGCAGACGCCCTGGGCGATCTCGTTCTCATGGTGGGGGAAGACCAGGTCGATGCCGCCGCCGTGAATGTCGATGGGCAGGCCCAGGGTCTTTTCGATCATGGCCGAGCATTCGATGTGCCAGCCGGGACGCCCCTCGCCCCACGGCGACGGCCAGGACGGCTCGTCGGCCTTGGACGGCTTCCACAGAACGAAGTCGTGCGGGTTCTTCTTATAGGGCGCGACCTCGACGCGGGCGCCGGCGATCATGTCGTCCAGGTTCCGGCCCGACAGGGCGCCGTAGGCCTTGTAGGACGAGACGTCGAACAGCACGTGCCCCTCGGCGGCATAGGCGCAGCCCGCGTCGACAATGGCCTGGATCTGATCGACGATGGCCGGGATGTAGTCGGTGACGTGGGGCGCGATATCGGGCGGCGAGACGTTCAGCAGGCCCATGTCGGCGAGGTAGGCGGCTTCGTAGCGGGCCGTGACTTCTCCGATCGGCACGCCCTCGCGCGCGGCCTTCTGATTGATCTTGTCGTCCACGTCGGTGACGTTGCGAGCGTAGATCACTTGGTCCGCGCCATAGGTCCGGCGCAGCAGACGCACCAGGACATCAAACACCACCGGCGGGCGCGCATTGCCGATGTGGGCGTAGTCATAGACCGTGGGGCCGCAGACATAGAGGGTCACACGATCCTTGTTCCGGGGCTCGAACAGGCGCTTTTCACGGCGCAGGGTGTCGTGGATGTGCAGCGGCATGGATCAGTCTTTAGCGGGTTTTCTTGCGGGACGGACGGTCTGTCCCATATAGCGGCCTGATATACAGTCCCGACGGATTGTAGAAGGTAAACCGGGCGACCCGCCCGCCCCGGCCGGAAATCGAGTTCATGAGCGTCACCCCCGCCAAGCCCGTCCTCGTCAGCGACGAAACCGTGCAACGTCCGTCGCGCGAACAGGCGCTGGAGGCCGTGCGCACCCTGATCGCCTGGGCTGGCGACAATCCGAACCGTCCCGGCCTGATCGACACGCCCAAGCGGGTGGTCGACGCCTATGGCGAATGGTTCGACGGCTATGACGCCGATGCGGGCAAGGAGCTGAGCCGCACCTTCGAGGACGTGACCGGCTATGACGACATGGTCATCCTGCGCGACATCGAGGTCGAGAGCCATTGCGAGCACCACCTGGCCCCGTTCCTGGGCAAGGCCTACGTCGCCTATCTGCCCGGCGAGAAGGTGGTCGGCATCTCCAAGCTGGCGCGGGTTGTCGAGATTTATGCGCGGCGCCTGCAGAACCAGGAAACCCTGACCAACGACATCATCGAGGCCATCGAATCGCACCTGCAGCCGCGCGGCGTGGCGGTGCTGGTGGACGCCGAGCATCAGTGCATGACCACGCGCGGCGTGCATCATCGGCACGTTTCGACCATTACGACCCGCTTCACCGGCGCCTTCAAGGACGATCCTGCCCTGGCGGACCGTTTTTTGAAGCTGGCCAAGGCCTGAACGCCGAACCGTCGTCCCTCTGTCGTGTATAATTGACGTTCCGGAACGGCAGATCGTTTAGAACCGCTTTACAAGCCCGCATCGGGACGCCAAGAACCGATCAAGCCTTCGGGCGATCCATAGGGAAATGTCGGCGCGGAACGCAGCCGGCGAGTAACGGAGACGATGCATGGCTGCCAAGCTCGGTGGTTCCGGCGGGGACAAGCACACGATCGAACAGACGGCGGATATCAACATCACGCCGTTCATCGACATTCTGCTGGTGCTCATGATCATCTTCATGGTCGCCGCGCCGATGGCAACCGTGTCGATCCGTCTGGACCTGCCGCCCGCACAGCCGCCCACCAATCCGACCGAAGAGAAGGAACCGGTGTACATCACCATCCAGGAAAACGGTCAGCTGTTCCTTTCGGACAAGCAAACCTCGATCGACAACCTGGCCACTGACGTCTGCACCGCCCTGGGCGGCGGCGCCTGCCAGGAAGAGCGCGTCTTCGTCCGCGCCCAGCCCGAAGTGAAATATTCGCAGTTCATGGAAGTCATGAACAAGATGCAGGAGAACGGCTTCTTCAAGGTCGGCCTGCTGAACGAAGACATCGAATAGGACCTTCGTCCTTTCCAGGATTTGGGCCGCGCTCCGAAAGGGACGCGGCCTTTTTCTTTGCCGCAAGGCTTGCCGGATCGATCGACTGCACCCTTGATGCCGCATCGGTTGTTCGAGGAGTCCGCCCATGCGTCGTCGCACCTTCCTGTCCGCCCTGCCCGCCGGCGCGCTGGCGGCGACCGCAGCCCAGGCCAGGCAGGCTTCTCCCGCCGCCAGGCCGACCGAGGCGGCTCCTGCGCCGGCCCGCCCGGCCGACCCCTATGCCGGCATCGGCATCGGCGACCGGATTTCGGGACCGAAGTTCATGGGGCGCTCAACCGTCTGGGGCGCGAACGGGGCGGCGGCGACGGCGCATCCGGCGGCCAGTCTGATCGGCATCGACACCCTGCGGCGCGGCGGATCGGCCATCGATGCGGCCATCGCCATCAATGCGGCCCTGGGCTTTCTGGAGCCGGTCGCCAACGGCATCGGCGGCGACGCCTATTGCATGCTGTGGGACCCCAAACAGAAGAAGGTCGTCGGGCTGAACGGATCGGGCGCCAGTCCGCGGGGTCTCAGCCTGGACATCGCGCGGTCCAAGGCCATCGACGGCTATCTGCCGCGCTATGGCGCGGTGACGGTCAATGTGCCGGGCACGGTGGACGCCTGGTGGAGCGCGCACCAGCGCTATGGGAAACTGCCGTGGAAAGAGGTGCTGCTGCCCGTCGCCGACCTATGCGAACAGGGCGTGCCCGTGCCCCAGGTCATCGCCTACTATCTGGAACGCAACATGGCTGCGTTTGATCGGGGCCAGATCCCGATCGAGGAAAACGAGAACCGAAAGCGCATCTGGGCCGCCGGCGGCGCGACGCCGAAGGTGGGAGAAGTCTTCGCCAATCCCTATCTGGGCAAGACCCTGCGGATGATCGCCGAGGGTGGCCGCGACGCCTTCTACAACGGCCCCATCGCCGATCAGATCGAGGCCTATTTCAAGCGGATCGGGGGCTGGATGACCCGCGGCGACCTGGCCGCCCATCACACCGAATGGGTCGAGCCGATTCGGACCAACTATCGCGGCGTGGACGTGTTCGGCCTGGGACCGAACACGCAAGGGCTGAGCACCAACCAGATCCTGAACATCTGCGAACAGTTCGACCTGAAATCCATGGGCTTCCAGTCCGCCGCCTCGCTGCACGTCCAGGCCGAGGCCAAGCGGCTGGCGTTCGAGGACCGGGCGCGGTGGTTCGCCGACGACCGCTTCTCCAGGACGCCGGTCGAATGGCTGAACTCCAAGGAATACGCAGCCGAGCGGGCGAAGCTGATCCGGCCCGATCGGGTCATGGACCGCGTGATGCCAGGCGACGCCCCGCACCACGGCGACACCACCTATTTCAGCGTCGCCGACGCCTACGGGATGATGGTCAGCTGGATCCAGTCCAACTATCGCGGCATGGGTTCGGGCCTGGCGCCCGACAACGGCTCCGAACCGCTGGGCTTCATGTTCCAGGACCGGGGCGAGCTGTTCGCCCTGACCGACGGCCATCCGAATATCTATGCGCCCGGCAAGCGCCCGTTCCAGACCATCATCCCCGGTTTCGCGGTCAAGGACGGCGAGCCCTGGATGGCGTTCGGCGTCATGGGCGGCGCCATGCAGCCGCAGGGCCAGGCCCAGATCATCATCAATATGGTGGATTACGGGCTGGAGCCCCAGGCGGCGGGCGACGCCCCGCGCTGGCAACACTATGGCTCGTCCGAACCGACCGGCCAGCCGCAGGAAGGGACCGGCGTGCTGCATCTGGAAAGCGGCGTGCCCGAGGCGACCAAGGCCCAGCTGCGCGCCATGGGCTGGACCCTGGGCGAGCCCGACGGCGGCTTCGGCGGCTATCAGAACGTCATAAAACAGATGAACCCCGGCGGGCGCTGGACCTATGGCGCAGCGACCGAGATGCGCAAGGACGGGATCGCGCTGGCTTATTGAAGTTGGCCTACTGAGGTTGAGCGACCGATGACCCACGACGAGGTCCGCGCCCTTCTGCCCCGTTGCGCCCCTTCCGGCATACCCTGTCAGGTTCGCGCAATGAAGGTGCGGACGCCTCCGACAACCTCGCTTGGCGTGCGGATTGTGAAGGCCATTCGGTGCGATTGGCCAGCCGCGCCTTGGATCGGCACCACCTCGCCGACCAGCCGCCTCGCTTCTTCCGCCGAAAACCGGAAGGATTTCGCCGCACGCGCGACCTCGTTGTCGGAGTCCTTCCACGGCACGCCAGACTCAGCAACGAGGGTCTCGGCCAAGGCCTGGCGGTTTTCCAGGATCAGATCGGCGACCCGGCTCAGCAACGCTCATGGGTTCCAGCTTGACGGCCGCGAAGCTGGCCTTGGCGCCGGCAACCGCTGCGTCGACCTGCGCCGTTGAGGCGCAGCGCACCGAGGCGATCACCTCGCTGGTGAAATTATCCGTTACATCGACCGCGGCGGCGTTGCCTCAATCCATGCGAAGGCCACAAAATTCTGGACACTCGTCCCTTGGGCAATGTTCCTCGCTTTCCTAACCGCAGACGTCTTTATGGACCTGTCGGTCATTTGCCGCGAGCTCGGAGATGCGGCCAACGACATCTAATTGGTAACGACCATCCAGCGAGAGAAATAGTGATGTTTCATCGATACATTGATGATGACCTCATCCATGAAACGGATGCCGATAGATGCGGCGAATGATTACTGCGGACATCGCGGTAGATTGCTGGGAGCGCGGCATGAAGTTCGAGTTCTTTATCACTTTGGACGCCATCCTGCGGCAAGGCGGCTAGTTCAAGCCCATCTGCGGACCTCGGGGCGCCAGCCAAAAAACGGACGGTTCAGACATCAGGTATGAGTCAGAAGCAGAACTGCATCCAATTACGCGACGTCTTTGACGGCGACTGGTGCCGTTTTCTTCGGTGAAAGGCTTCCACTTTCTGTAGGCAGTAGGTTTAGATCCGTCTCGGATGTTTGACAACGTTTGTGCCCAACGGACGGAGGTTGATTGGGTGGTTCATCAGTATCTGGTGCGCTGCGATAGAGTCCCGGATGTGATAATACGCCAACTCGGCGTTATCCCGGCCGAGGTTAATACAGGGTGTGCCCCCTGCTCCCTCTTGGCACCACTCGCAAAGCTAAACCTGAACATCACAAAGGCCATCCCCGAATAGACCAAATCATACAACTTCTACCTCTCGGTTTGTCGAGGCGATCATCCTTGCCGATAAGAATGGTAGGCTGACTGATTGTGGCGCTGAGAAAGTCCGATCCTACCCAGCTCTGTGCTTGCCGTGGGCCTGAGCATTTGGACGATCCGGAACTTTCAATGCCTAGTGCTCGCCTTCCAAGAGGGCCTAAATTCCTGCGTGCGGGCCTTTCCGGTCAGGCCAACCTTTTTCGCCCCCCTTCCCTCCCGATCTAGGCCTAGCGTGTCAGCCTCGCTGGTGACGTAGTAATCGTCCTTGCCGTAGTAGCTGGCCGCCCCGCTGGAGCTTCCGATGGCTGAGAGTGAGAGCATCGCTTACAGCCCTCGGTTAAGAAGGTGATGGTGCCGCAAGACTTGACGTGACCCCCTGAAACT
>NZ_DLTK01000060.1:0-17681 GCF_002500885.1 Brevundimonas sp. UBA7838 | reverse complement strand
GGCGGAGGCGCGGGAACGGCGGTCGCGTCTTGCGCCAGGGCGGCGCCCGCCGTCGCAGCCAGCACGGCCGCCGCCGTCGCCATCGTTCGTATCGTCATCGTCCCCTCCCCCGTTTGCGAAAGCCTCAGCCGCCTGTCACTTCGGCGACCGGCTGAACATCGCAGACGCTGAAGGCGCCGCCGCGCGCGGCGCGCGCCGTGGCGATCCGTTCTGCGAAGGCGGCGCTGCCGGCGTTCAGCACGCGCACCGTCGGACGCTCGGCTTCGGGCAGGGCCGAGGCCATGCGGACGCGGGTCATGGTGTCGGGATCGGTCACCTTGCCGTCCTCGGCGTCCGAACCCTTCTTCAGCTTGCCGACCACGTCCAGGCCNNCGCCGCCTGATCAGGCGGCGGGCGTCACGCGCACCGGCAGTTCGATGTCGCAGACCGAGAAATCCGCGCCGCGCGCCTGACGCGCCTGCTGCGCCAGGGTCTGGAAGGTGGCGGAGTTGGTGTTCAGGACGGCCGCCGTCGGACGTTCGGCGGCGGGCAGATCCGACGCCACGCGGACGCGGGTCATCTGATCCGGTCCCTGAACCAGACCATCCGGCGTGTCGCTGGCCTTCAGGGATCGCACGACGTCCAGGCCGGACACGACCCGACCCCAGACGGTGTAGCGCTTGTCCAGCGCCGGATAGGCCTGACGCATCAGGAAGAACTGGCTGTTGGCGCTGTCAGGCGAACCCGACCGGGCCATGCCCAGCACGCCGGGACAGAACAGGCCGTGGGCGTCGACCTTGAAGTCGGCGGTGACCATCATTTGGGCGTCGGGTTGGGTCTGGACCGGCAGATCGCCGACCAGACCGCGCACGCCCGCGCCGACGCTGGGCACCGCGACGAAGCCGGCGTCGCGTCCACGACGGAAACTGAACTCGGCCTTCAGGTCCGGCAACTCGCTGCCGCCCTCACCCGTGCCCTTCGGATCGCCAGTTTGCGCCATGAAATCAGGGATGACGCGATGGAACTTCAGACCATCGTAGAAGCCCTGGTTGGCCAGGGTGCGGATGCGTTCCGCATGGTTGGGCGCGGCGACGGGGATCAGTTCGACCAGCACCCGCCCCTTGGACGTATCGATAACCAGCAGGTTTTCCGGCGCGATGGCGCGCCAGTCGGACGCCGCCGGCGCCGTTTGCGCCGCAGCGGGGGCCTGTGTCTGGGCTTGGGCCGCGCCAGCCGCGAGAAGGGCGGCGACGGTCGCTGCGATGATGGCCTTACGCATGGTCTTGTCTACCCTAACCGTTCTTGACCTTGGCCCGCACTCGCTCGGCGATGGCGGGGCTGACGAAACTGTCGATCGCGCCGTCCAGCCGGGCGATCTCCTTGACGAGCCGCGAGGCGATCGCCTGATGGCGCGGATCGGCCATCAGGAATACGGTCTCGATGTCCTGATTGAGGCGCTGGTTCATGGCCGTCATCTGGAACTCGTATTCAAAGTCGGCGACGGCGCGCAGACCCCGGATGATGACGCTGGCGTCCAGCTCTTCGGCGAAATGCATCAGCAGGGTCGAAAACGGCTGGACCACGATGTCGCCGCCGAGGGGCGCCATCTCGGCCTTCAGCATCTCGACCCGTTCGGCGGTGGAGAACAGCGGCCCCTTGTCATCGTTCTGGGCCACGCCGATGACCAGTCGGTCCACCAGCTTCAGCGCGCGCTTGATGATGTCGGTATGCCCGTTCGTCACCGGGTCGAAGGTGCCCGGATAAAGTCCGATGCGCATGCGTGTCTCCCCGGCCTGTCGCGTGGCGTCAGCGTCGTTTAGCAGGTGCGAAATCAGCGGCCTAGCCGGCTGACGCCATCGTCATCGTCACGATCCGCGATGGGCTGGGGCGCCTGGGCGCTCCAGGCCGCTTCGACCTTGGCGAGCAGGACCGGATCATTGGCGAAGGCGACATCGTCGATGGTGGTGATCGGACAGACGGGCGTGGCGCTGTTGCACAGGAAAGCGCCGTCGAAGGCGCCGATCTCGTCGAGACGGACCGGCCGCGTTTCACGAGTCAGCCCGACCTGGGGCAGCCCGCGCGTGATCAAGGCCTGGGTCACGCCCGCCAGCATCGGGGCCTGGGGCCAGATGATCCGGTCGCCTTGAACGAAGCCAACGTTCCACAGCGTGCCCTCTGACACCCGCCCTTCACCATCCACAAACAGGGCGTCGTCAAACCCGGCGACGCGCGCGGCGCGGCGCGCGCGAATCAGGCCGAAGGTGGCGAGATGCTTCAGATGCGGCGCCTCGCGCTCATAGGGCATAGCGGTAATCCGCACCCGGTTCGCCAGCGGCGGCGGCGCAGGGGAGACACTGGTCATCACCTTCGGTCGGCCGACATAGGTCGGGTTGCGATGGCCGATCTCCGGCGAGAACAGGCTGACGCGCAGCCAGCAGGCGTTTCGGCCGGCGACGGCCAGCGCCATCAGACGCCGGAACTCCGCCTCGCCGGGGCTTTCGCCGAACAGTTCGACGGCGGCCTGGTACAGACGGGTGAGGTGGAGGTCGAGGCCGCGCGCAGCGCCATCCTCGACGCTGAAGGAGGTATAGGCGCCGTAGTTGACCAACGCCTGGTGCGCCAGATCATTGGGGCTAGCAGGAAGGCCATCGATCAGGATGGTCATCATTCAACTGTCTGTGTGTCGTCGGGCTTAGCTGGTTTGCGGTTTGGCTTGGGCTTCCATTTCTTGAGAATCCAAAAGACGATGGCCGGCAAAGGCAGGGCAAAGAACATTATCCATGCGTCTGTGACGAGCGGCCCTTTCACAAAGCCTGCGCCGAGAACCGCGAACTGCAAGGCTTGAAACTGGATCGCTCCAGTCGCCCAGTTGAACGATATCTGACCAACACCAAAAAAACAGGCGATCATCCAGGCCCACCTCCGCCTGAGCACAGCAACTCCCGCGGTGACCAGACAGAAGAGAGGCGTAGCCACTAGTGCGATGAGGACGACATAATGAAGCGGCGATTTGTTCGTGACCGTGAAGCGACCCAACGCGATCTGCCCAGCAGTGAAGCTGTTGATATGGATAGCCTCCACTTTCCATGAGGCTCCCGATTCACTCACCATAAGCGTCTCGAACTGGACGACTTTTTCTGGATAGCTATATTCGCGCACAAGCCTGTAGGCTTTGGCCTTAGGCGTGAAGTTGGATTGCCATTGGACGGTCTTCTCGACCTCAGGTTTTTGGACGGATCCAAAGCCCTTCAACTGGCCCAATGCATTGCCATTCAGATTGGCTTTCAAGCCGTCTGTCGCGATAGCGGCCAAGCCGCTCTCATCACCGGAAACCACAAAGCTGTAGGCTCGGTCTGCTTGTGCTTCACGAGCGGGATCGGCGGCCGGCATGGCGCATGCCGTCAGCAGGAGCAGCAGCGCAAAAGAGATGTAGCGTATCATTGAGTTCCCCCTTCCCACCATGCGGGGAGGGGGAACCAATAGCAATCACTCGGATGTGCCGGCTTCAACTTCTGCGTCGTCACCGCAGCTTTCCGGCAGGCGTTCGACCGAGACGACCTTCTCGTCCTTGCCGGTACGGAAGATGGTGACGCCCTGGCTGGAGCGGCCGACGATGCGGACCTGATCGATGCGAGTGCGGATCATCTGACCGCCCGAGGTGACCAAGAGAAGGTCGTCCGTCTCCTCGACCGGGAAGGCCGCCGCCAGACGCGTGCCGGCGCGACCGCCCAAGCCGTGGGCCGTCAAACCTTGGCCGCCGCGCCCCGTACGACGATACTCGTAGGCCGAGGATCGCTTGCCGAAGCCGGTCTCGGTGACCGTCAGGATGAACTGTTCGGCGGCGCCCAGTTCGGCAATCCGCTCCACGGTCAGAGCCGCATCCGCGACCTCGTCTTCAGCCTCGACCGGGGCCGCGGCATCCTCTTCCGCATCCGCGCCGGCCAAGGCCTTGCGCATGGCGTTGGCGTGTTTGACGTAGGCGGCGCGTTCTTCCGGCGTCGCGTCCACACGGCCCAGGATGGCCATGGAGATGACCTCATCGCCGTCCTGCAGCCGCACGCCCCGGACGCCGGTCGAATCCCGTCCCTTGAACACGCGCACGTCGTCGGCCTTGAACCGGATCGCGCGGCCCAGCGCCGTCGTCAGCAGCACATCGTCGTCCGCCGTGCACAGGCCGACGCCGACCATGCGGTCAGAGCCTTCCAGCTTCATGGCGATCTTGCCGGCGCGGTTGACCGTGGCGAAGTCCGACAGCTTGTTGCGCCGCACGTCGCCGCTCGAGGTGGCGAACATGATGTCGTAGTCGCCCCAGGTCGTCTCGTCCTCGGGCAGGGGCAGGACGTTCATGATGCTGTCGCCCGGCTCGATGGGCAGCAGATTGACGAAGGCCTTGCCCCGCGATTGCGGATTGCCCAGCGGCAGACGCCAGGTCTTCAGCTTGTAGGCCTTGCCGTTGGTGGCGAAGAACAGGACCGGGGTGTGGGTCGAGGCGCTGAACACGCCGGTGATGGCGTCCTCGTCCTTCATCGACATGCCGCTGCGGCCCTTGCCGCCGCGATGCTGGGTCCGATAGGCGTTCAGCGCCACACGCTTGACGTAGCCGCCGTGGGTGACGGTGACGACCATGTCCTCGCGCGGGATCAGGTCCTCGTCCTCCATCTCGCCGTCGCCTTCCCCGATCAGGGTACGGCGCGGAACGGCGAACCGGTCCTTCACGTCGATCAGGTCATCGCGGATGATGGCCAGGACGTTCTTGCGGTCCGACAGGATGGTCAAATGGCCCTGGATAGTGTCGGCCAGGCCGTGCGCCTCGCCGAAGATGTCGTCGCGGCCGAGCCCCGTCAGGCGCGACAGGGTCAGAGCCAGGATGGCCCGGGCCTGTTCGTCGGTCAGACGGATCTTGTCGCCCTCGACGATGACAGTGCGCGGGTCGGCGATCAGCTCGACCAGGGCCATCATGTCGCCCACGGGCCAGGCCTTGGCCTGCAGCCGCTCGCGCGCCTCGGTCGGATCGGCCGAGGAGCGGATGATGTGGATCACCTCGTCGATATTGGCCACGGCGACGGCCAGACCGACCAGGACGTGGCCACGGTCGCGGGCCTTGTTCAGCTCGAACTTGACGCGGCGAACGACGACTTCCTCGCGGAAGTCGAGGAAGATCTGCAGCAGCTGGCGCAGGCCCATCTGCTCGGGCCGGCCGTGGTTCAGCGCCAGCATGTTGACGCCGAACGAGCTCTGCATGGCGGTATAGCGCCACAGCTGGTTCAGGATCACGTCGCCGGAGGCGTCGCGCTTCAGCTCGATCACGATCCGCATGCCCTGGCGGTCGGATTCGTCGCGAACGTCGGAAATGCCTTCCAGCCGCTTCTCGCGCACCATTTCGGCGATGCGCTCGATCAGGGTCTGTTTGTTGACCTGATAGGGCAGCTCGGTGACGACGATGGCCTCGCGGTCCTTGCGGATCTCCTCCACCGAGGCCCGGCCACGCACGACGACCGAGCCGCGACCGTCTCGCAGGGCGTTGCGCGGGGCTGTGCGGCCCATGATCTCGCCGCCGGTCGGGAAGTCCGGACCGGGCACGATGTCCAGCAGGGCGTCGTCGGTGACGTTCGGATCATCCAGCAGGGCCAGGGCCGCATCCACGACCTCGCCCAGATTGTGCGGCGGGATGTTGGTCGCCATGCCGACGGCGATGCCGCCCGCGCCGTTGACCAGCAGGTTCGGAATCCGGCTCGGCAGGACGACCGGCTCCAGCTCCTTCTCGTCGTAGTTCGGCTGGAAATCGACCGTGTCCTTGTCGATGTCGGCCATCAGGGCGACGGCGGCCGGGGCCATCCGGGCCTCGGTGTAACGCATCGAGGCGGGCATATCGCCGTCGACCGAACCGAAGTTGCCCTGGCCGTCGACCAGCATCAGTCCCATCGAGAACGGCTGCGCCATCCGCACCAGGGCCATATAGACCGAGGCGTCGCCATGGGGGTGGAACCGGCCCAGCACGTCACCGACCACACGAGCGCATTTCGAATAGCTGCGCTCAGGCGTCATGTTCAGGTCGTGCATCGAATACAGGATGCGACGGTGAACCGGCTTCAACCCGTCCCGGGCGTCGGGAAGCGCGCGCGAGACGATCACGCTCATGGCGTAGTCGAGGTACGAACGCTTCAGTTCGTCCTCGATCGTGATCGTGGAAATGTCGGAGCCGCCGCCTCCCGGAACGATCGGAGATGCGGCGTTTTCGTAGCTGTCGTCGGTCAATGAAGCGTGGCTTTATGCGGCCGGAATCGGAACGTGATCCGCTGTGACGATTTCTAGCATTCCAGGGCCTCGGTGGCAAAGCGACGTCGCCGTGAAAGCCCGTCTCTGAAAGGACTTTCGACATGCGCGCCACCCGCCTCGCCGCCGCCCTTCTCCTCGCCTCCCCCTTGGCCCTGACAACCGCCTGCGCCGCGACCGGAAACGCGCCCCAGGCGGCCGTCGAACGCGCGCCCGTCGGCGCGACGGGACAGGCCGTTCTGATCAACGCCTCCGGCGCCAATATCGGTCGCGTCGACCTGCGTCAGGGCCCGACCGGCCTGCTGATGAAGATCGAGGCTTCGGGCCTGACGCCCGGCTGGCACGGCATCCACATCCATGCGACCGGCGAATGCGCCGCGCCCTTCACCTCGTCCGGCGCCCATATCAACCACGGCGAACCCAAGGCGCCGCACGGCCTGCTGAACGCCGCCGGACCGGACGACGGCGACCTTCCCAACGTCTGGGCCGGTGCGGACGGCAAGGTGAACGCCGAGCTGTTCACGACCCGCGCCCGGATCTCGTCCGAAGGCCCCGGCCAATGGCTGTGGGACGCCGACGGCTCGGCCATCATCATCCACGCCAATCCCGACGACCATTCGACCCAGCCCATCGGCGGCGCAGGCGACCGGGTGGCCTGCGCGGCCCTCAGCGCAAGCTAAGTCTTTCTACGAACCAGAAGATGGCTCGCTGGACAGCGTTCAGCGGGTCTCTTTTTGTGCGAGAAGACGGCGGATCATTTCGGTCTGCTCCTCCTGTCGGGCGGTCAGGTGTTCGACCTTTTCCAGCAGGGCCATGATCTCAATCTCGGCCTTCAGATTGACCTGATAGTCATTGCCCGCGTCCAGCCGATCCTTTGACGCCTGGCGGTTTTGGCTCATCATGATGACCGGCGCCTGGATCGCCGCCAGCATCGACAAGACCAGGTTCAGGAAGATGAAGGGATAGGGGTCGAAGGCTTCCTTGCGCAGCAGCAGGTTCAGCCCGGTCCAGATCGCCAGGAAGACGCCGAACGCGATGATGAAGGGCCACGAACCACCGAAGGCCGCCACCCGATCGGCCAGCCGCTCGCCAAAGGTTTGGCGGTCGTCGAAGGTCTCGTTGATGTCTTCGGAAACGGGGCGACGATCGGCGGTGCTCTGAACGACGAAGGCTTCGTTCGCCGGAAGATCGTGCTTCGCCTTGCCCAGCCAGCGGCGGGAGACGTGGTCGGCGTCGAGGGGGGCGTGATGCATGGCGGGCTCCTGAAACGATCAGGAACAGATCAAGCCTTGGCGGCCCCAGCGCGCAAGCCCCGTTCGGCCAGGGCCACGAGGGCGACCCCTCCCATGGTGATGGCCGACCCCGTCAGAATCTGCGGCGTTAGGATATCGCCCATGAAGCTCCAGCCGATGAACATCGACACCACGGGCGTGACCAGCAGATAGGGCGTCACCCGCCCCGCCTCGCGCCGCTGCACCAGCCAGAACAGCAGGGTCGTCGCCAGCACGGACGACACGACGCCCGCCCACAGCAACGAGGCCCAGACCATGGGCGTGGCGCGCTTCACCGCCTCCCACTGGCCATGCTCGAACACCGCCGAGCCGAAGGCCATGACGGGAAAGGCGCCCAGCGCCAGCAGACCCTGCATCTTCAGCGGCGGGATGGAGGTGGTGCGGCGCGCCACCACCGTGGTTACGCCCCAGGCGGCGCCGGCCGCGATGGCGACCAGAATGGCCTTCCAGTCCTGCAGCGCATGGGCGTCCAGCGTCATCCAGGCCACGCCGACGAAGGCCACGCCCATGCCGACCAGGGCCGCCTTGGACAGCCGCTCGCCCAGGATCAGAAAGGCGAACAGGGTGGTGAAGGGAATCCACAACTGATTGGCCACCGTCACCGGGCTGACGTCCGTCGCCAGCCAGTAGGCGGTGTAGGCCAAACCGTACTGGATCGGCCCGCCGATGATTACGATCAGCATCAGGCTCTTCCAGTCCGGAAACGGCGGCCGCACGAAGGCGATCAGACAGGCGGTGGCGATGCCGAACCGGATGGCGCCGACCAGCAGCGGCGACAACTCCTGCGTCGCCAGCTTGGCCCCGGCGTTGTTGACGCCCCACACCACGATGATCGCCACGATGGCGGCGATCTCCAGCCCTGTCAGGGCGTGAGGCCTCTTGGGCAGGGGCGCGGGCGCAGCCGCAACTTCGGAACGGACGTCGGTCATGACCGCCCTATGGCACGGCGCGGCTGCCGCGTCGGCTCACTTTGGATGACCTCAGGTTTCCGCTCAATAATCCGGCTTGGCGACCGCCTGCAGCGATCACCAAGCCGGACTGCCTCAGAACGGGATGTCGTCGTTGAGGTCGTAGCTTTCCTTGGGGCCGCTCGGCTTGTTGGCGCCGCCGGTGGAGAAGCCCGAGGAATAGTCGTCATCGCCGCGACCACCGCCGCCGCCGTAACCGCCGCCCGACGAGCCGCCTTCCGAACGGCCGCCAAGCATGGTCAGTTCACCCTTGAAGCGGCTGACGACGATCTCGGTCGAATATTTTTCGACGCCCTGCTGGTCGGTCCATTTGCGGGTCTGGAGCGCGCCCTCGATGTAGACGGTCGAGCCCTTCTTCACATAGTTTTCGACCACCTTGACGATGTTGTCGTTGAAGATGACGACCCGGTGCCACTCGGTCTTTTCCTTACGCTCGCCCGAGGACTTGTCGCGCCAGGTTTCCGAGGTGGCGATGGACAGGTTGGCGATGCGGTCGCCGTTGGGCATGGAGCGGATTTCGGGATCTCGACCCAGGTTGCCGACCAGAATGACCTTATTGACGCTGCCCGCCATGGAAACTTCCTTCTCGTGTGAGGCGGCGACGACTTCGCCCGCCCCGTCAATTCAGTCCGATGTCTGACCGGCGCGACTGCTCATCGCCAGCCCTTTCGACAGCAAACCCGCTAAATCAGTGGATAAGCATTAACCGAATGTTCCACTTTCGTTCTGGCTGCGCAAGTCCTACTTGGCGGCGGGGTCGGCGGCGATGGCGATAGGACGGCCCGTCTCGTCGCGCTGGATGGCGCCGGGGATGGCCAGGCGGCCGTCGCCGGTGCGGGCCATGGCGAAGAAGCGGCTGCCGTTCAGGCTCTTGCCGATCTTGACCCCTTCGCGGTCGACGAAGATGAAGCGGCCCTGATAGGCGCCGGCGATTTCCTGGTTCGAACCGCCCATGCGTAGGAAGCGAAGGCGCATCTCCTCCAGCCGCGCGGCGCATTGTTCGAGCTGGGGCTGGTTGTCGGCAATTTTCTGCAGGCGCGGCGGCGCATTGTCCGGCGTCGCCACGAAGTAGCAGGCGCCCTCGGCGAACTCGTACTTGGGTTCGTTTGAGCAGGCGCCCAGCAGAGCAGTCCCGGCGATGGCGGCGAGGGCGACGAAACGCATCAGTTCATTCCCGTGAATTGGCAGTTGCGATCCTGCTCGGCCAGGGTCCTGAAACGGTTGTTGTCATTCGACTGTTCCACCCGGCGGGGCACCAGACGCAGGGTCGTATCGCCCCAGCGGCCGTATTGGGCGTCGCCCGGCCCGACGCAGGTTCCGGCGTAAAGCGCTTGAACGCACGCGTTCAGGCTCATGCTTGGCGACAGGGTGCGCCAATCGGAGCCGGTGTGGCGCAGGCAGGGGCTGCCGCTGGCCACGGGTGTGGGGCGCGGCGGAGGCGTCTGTTCGACGGAGGCCGGCGGGGGGGTCTGGGCCATCTCGACCGCAGGCAGTTCGGGGGGCGGTGCAAAGGCGGCGGTCGGGGCGGCGGTCAAGGCGCCCGTCGCGTCCAGCCCTACGTCCAAAGCGTCCGTCGCCAGACCATTGCGCTGGGCGCAGACCGCCAAGGTCGCCATGCCGACGAACTGACCATCGACGAAGCAGCGCAGTTCCCGCGTCGGCTCCAGCGTGGGCGCCTCGGCCAGGTTGACCACCAGCCCGCCCTTGGACGCCGGCGGCGCTTCCGTCGTCTTGTCGCCGCCGCCCGTAAAGATCAGGGCGAGCACGACGGCGATGACGATCGCCACGCCGGCGCCGACCAACAGGATGACGCGGTTGTCTTTCGGAAGGGCCATGAACGGGCTTTCGCGGATGAGGAGGCCAATAACTCCGACCCGGCCTCGGGCGTCAACCGCCTTGACCGGTCACGACCGCGATCAAGCCGTCAGGCGGCTCAGCGCAGCCTGATAGTTGGCCAGTTGCGTCTGCTGGTAGGCGGTCGAGGACCCGTTGCCGGTCTGGGTGTTGGTTATGCCGCCGGTCGATGGCGCGAGGGCGCGATAGGAAGACCGGACCGCCGTCATCGCCTGGGCCAGCGATTCGATGGCCGCCTTTATCGAGGCGGGATCGTTCAGGTTCAGCTTGTTCGACAGATTCAGCCCATAGGTCTTGATCGCGTCCTTGTCCGGCTTCACCGGACCGACGAAACCGGGCGTCAGGCCAAGCGCGCCCAGGGCGTCCTTGCCGATCGCCCCAGCGGAGATGACGGCGCCGTCCTTGTTGGCCGCCGTCTTGATTTCCAGACGCTGGACGATGGGTTTGGCCTTCAGGTCGGTGATGACCTTGGCTTCCAACTGGCGGCCAGAGGCGGCGTTGATCTTCTTGGCCAGGCTTTCCAGCGTGTCCTTGGCGTCGATGGTCACAGTGATGGCGCGGCCGCCGGCTGCGGGGCTGATCGAAAACTGATCGCCGACGCGGGCCGAGGTGGCGACGGTCAGCAGCTTGGAATCCGCCTGCATGATCTGGCCTTGAGGCAGGCCGAGGCGGTCGAGCACGCTGGCCCCGCCCGCTGCGATGCTGAGGCTGGTCGGCTTGGCCTGATCGCCGTCCGCGCGCCAGGTTCGGTTCGATTGGACCTGGCCCGTGGCGAGATCGATCTGGGCCAGATAGCCGGATGTGGGGTCGTCCTTGCCGGCGCCTTCCGCCCGGTTCGTGCCGGTGATCCAGACCTTGCCGTCCTTGATGGCGACGTCGGCGGCGGTGTCCGCGCCCGCCCCGCCGAAATAGGTCAGTTGGTCGCTTGCCGAGGCCTGAAGGTCAGCCGACAAGGTGGCGATGAAGACGTCGCTGCCGCCGGCATGGGCGTTGGTCACCGTCGCGATATCGAGGGCGGTGTTTTCGGTATGGCCGGTCACGACCACCTTGCCGTTCTCGACCGATATGCCGGCGATCGCGCCGCTGGCGTAGCCAAGGTCACGCGTCGAAGCCAGGCTCGGCACGCCGTCGGCGTCCAGGGTGAAGCGGCGCACGACCGCTTTCCCGTTCTCGACGCCGGCCGTGTAGAGGTCGTTTCCTGACACCGTCATGGCCTGAATGGAATCGTCGCCGCTGGTGCCGAACTGCACCGTCGCGACGTTCACGCCGACGTCTGGGCCGTTGATCTTGATTGGCTTTTCCTGGAAGGCCTGAAGATAGGAATCCCAGCCGCCCAGGGCCGCATTGCCCGGCATGGCCGATTTCGAGCGACCGGCGACATAGACCATGCCATCGGCGCCGAAGCGAACCTCGGTCGCCTCATCGGCCGCCTTGGCCCCGCGACGCTGAGTCCACAGTTCTTGGCCTGAACTGTCGAAGACCGAAACGAAACTGTCGGCCACGGCCGCGTTGTCGCCGCTCTTGCCGGGTTCCAGCGCCCCGGTCACCGATCCGGCCAAGGCGACCCGGCCGTCATCGTCGATGGCGATGGAGAAGCCGTTGGCGCTGGAGGCGGCGCCGAGCAGCTTGGTCTGCACGAGATTGCCGGCGGAATCGTATTTCATCAGGGCGACATCGCGCGCACCCTTGATCGGCTGGCTGGCGTCGCCCGCCGTCAGTTCGGCGACGACCCAGACGGAGCCGTCCGGGGCCACGGCGCTGGCCTTAACCGCAGCCACGCCATTGGGCAGGTCGGCGTGTCCCACCCTGCCCTCGACCCAGAACGGATCATCGACGCCCTGCTGGGCGGCCGGCGCCGCGCCGCCGTCGGCCTGAAACTTCAGCAGTTGGCCCGCCGTGCCGGTCTTGCCGACCCCTTGCGTCACATAGACGGCGTCGGAGGTGTCGACGGCCTGGAAGCTGATGGCTTCGCCGGTCCCGCCATTGACCTTCAACGCCCACTGATCCGGTCCGGCCGGCAGAGTGATGGTCTTGGTCCCGCTTTTGACCGTCTTCGGCTCGGCGGGGATCAACTGAGCGCTGATGCGCGTCGCGACGCCCGCATCCTCCAGCTTGCCGTTCATATAGGCGGTGACATTGGCCAACGACCGATCGGTCGCCCCCATCTCAGACAAGTCCATGGCGATCGCCTGCTCCCCGGCCGCCGTCTTGACGGTCACGGAGAACTTCACGTCTCCCTCGAACGCCTTAACCGAGGCGGTGGGGTCGCCGTCGTGGATGGGGGCGGTGACGAAACTGGTCGGCGCCCGTTCCAGCGCATAGGTGCTCTTGACCGAGGTCTGGGCCACGCCCTGCACCAACCGCATGTCTTCGAAACTGGCGGTGCTCAGATAGGTCGACAATTCGGCCAGGCCTTCGCCGAAGCGCTTGGACACCAAGGCCGCTTCCGACGCGCTCAGCCCTTTGACGCCAGCACGGTCGGCCAAGGCGCCCAGCGTGTTCAGGCCCTGATACAGGGCGAACATCTTGCGGTAGTCGGTGGAGGCGCCAGCCAAATCCAGGCTGACATTGCCCTCGTCGATCAGGCGACGGCCGCCCAGGACCGCACGGACCAGGTCGCTGGCCTTCGCCGGTGTCGCCGTGGACGACCAAGGGGCCGTCGGTTGGGTCTTCTTGGTTTTGACGGCCGGGCTGGCGGTCGCGGCCGCGCCTGACGACGACGTCCCCGTCGTCGTTCCGAAAAGACCCAGCAGATAGCTGTTGTTGATCATTCAGACGGCTCCGACCCTATCGTGCGGCGGGCGTCGATAAGGAACCGTTAAGCTGTCCGATCAGCCCTTGAACAGCGACAGAATGACCTGCGGCGCCTGGTTGGCGATCGACAGGGCCTGAACGCCGAGTTGCTGCTGGACCTGCAGGGCTTGAAGGCGTGCGCTTTCCTTGGCCAGGTCCGCATCCACCAGATTGCCGATGCCGGCTTCCAGCGCGTCCGACAGCTTGCCGACATAGGTGGTGTGACGCTCGATCTGCTTGGACTGGGCGCCCAGTTCTGAAAGACGGGAACTCGAGGTTGCGATGGCGTTGTTGATCCGGTTCAGCGCGGCTTTGGCATCGGCCTCAACCAATAAGCTTGGCGCGGTAACAGCGGGCGTAGCCGAAGCGTCGGCCGCAAGCCCCAAGCCTGAAAGTGTCAGGTTTTGACGCTTCAGCTGGATATTCTCCTGGCCGTCCGCACTGGCGATAAAGTTCAAGTCCCCGAGCGGCGCAGGAGGTGTCGCGCCGTCCGTACGCCCTGCGAGAATGTTCTCACCATCAAAAATGGCGTTGTCTGCAAAAGACTGGATCGACAACAAAAGCGATTGAAACTCTTGGTCATACGATTTGCGCGTCGCATCGCTGGCGCTCGGGTCCGCGGCGGCGGTCGCCTTCTGCTTCAACTCCAGAAGGATGTCCGAGATTTGCTCGCCGGCCGCCAGCGACACGTCGGCGATGGACGTCGCGCGGTTCAGGCTGGTGGTGACGGCTTCGAGCGATCCCCGGTCCGCGCGCTGACCTTGCGCCACCGCCCAGACCGCGGCGTTGTCGCGCGCACCCTGAACCTTCAGCCCCGTGTTCACCCGGCTCTGCGTCGCCGCCAACTGGTCGTTGGTGCGATTCAGATTCTGCAAGGCGATCATCGCCGAGGTGTTGGTGTGGATGCTGGTGGTCATGGCTTCAAGCCCCCGGACGTTCTGTGGGCTACAGGATTAACCATGAGTCGTAATCACATGGTTAACGCGCCGGAAACCATGATTGCGCCGTCCGGCGAGCCGGCGGCGTTAAAGATTTTGAGCCCTCGCCTGTCTTCAGACGGCGGTATCGACCAGACGACCGCCGCGATAGGTCGGGTCGCTGTTCAGCTTTTCGACATCCTCACGCGGCAACTGGCGGATCACCTCGCCCGTCACCCGGTCCAGGACCTTGTAGACGAAGCGGTTGTCGCCCACGGCCTCGATGGTCAGTCGAAAGCGGCTGGCGTCGTAGTTGTCGTTCCTGGCCGCCGGCGCCGGCGTTGCAGGCTGGATGGCGACCGGACTGACGGGAGGGATCTGAGGTACGCTTACTGAACTTGCGACATTGTCTGTCATGGCTCCACGCGCAGGTCGTCCCACGCCCTCTAGAGAAACAAGCGATCAGCCGGAGCGGTCGCGAAACCGCTCCGGCCGCGCGTCTTAGCGGAACAGGCCCAGCAGGATCGAGCTGCCCTGGTTCGCGATCGACAGCGCCTGCACGCCCAGCTGTTGCTTGGTTTGCAGGGCGGTCAGCTTGGCGCTTTCCTTGGCCAGATCGGCGTCCACCAGATTGCCCACGCCGGCTTCAAGAGCGTCCTGAAGCTTGTTGACGAAGGTGATCTGACGGCCCAGCGACTTGGACTGGGTGCCCAGGGTCGCCAGGGCGCCGGTAACCGTACCGATAGCCGTGTCCACTGCAGTGGACGAAGCACCGGTGCGGTCCACGGAACCGCCCGTCAGGGTCGACAAACCGGCTAAAGGACCGGTCAAGCTGTTGACGCTGTCGAACGAGGCGCCGGTGATCGCCGAGGCGATTTCCGCCCCCAAGGCATTGAAGTCCTTGAGATAGGCCTTTTCGGCGTCAGAATCCGCCGTCGATGACGCAATGCTGACGGCAAGCGACTTCATCTCTTCCAGAGCGGAGGTGATGGTATCGCCAGCGGCCAGAGCCACGTCGGTGATCGACTGGGTGCGTTGCAGACCCGCGCGAACGGCGTCCTGCGAGGCGGCGTTGGCGCGTTGCGACGTGGCGATCGCGAAGATCGCACCGTTGTCCTTCGCCGACGAGACCTTCATCCCGGTGTTGATCCGGTTTTGGGTCATTTCCAGTTGAGCGTTGGTCTTGTTCAGGCTCTGCAGAGCGACTGCGGCGCCGTAGTTCGTATTGATGCTGGGCATTTCTAGCCCTCCTTTTCACTTCGTGAGAGCCCCGGCCTTTTGCCGGGGTGAGCGTTTTGCTCGGGGTTCAAGGCCACGACCTCGCCGCCGAGACGGCGAGGTCTCCGGGCCTTATCGGAAGAGGCTCAGCAGGATCGAGCTGCCCTGGTTAGCGATCGACAGCGCCTGAACGCCCAGCTGTTGCTTGGTTTGCAGAGCGGTCAGTCGTGCGCTTTCCTTGGCCAGATCGGCGTCCACCAGATTGCCCACGCCAGCTTCCATCGCATCCTGAAGCTTGTTGACGAAGGTGATCGAACGTCCCACCGACTTTGATTGCGTACCGAGCGTCGCCAGCGCGGTGGTGACCTCTTTGATGGCGTCATCGACTGTCGCGGCCGTGAAGTCGGTAACCGTCGCCCCTAGATAACTCGCAAGCTTGGTCCCGGTGGCATTTAGCGCTGTGGCCGTGCCAATCGTTTTGGTGTCAGTCGCACCCGTTCCAGTCTGGACCTTCACTTCCGTCGCTCCGGCCGAAGCAGTCTTCAGCAGGTTGACGTCATCGAAGGAGGCGCCGTCGATCGCCGCCTTGATCTCCGCTCCAAGCGCTGAAAAGTCCGCTTCATAAGAAGCCAACGCAGTGCTGCCAGCTGCCGACGACGCGATGTTGACGGCGAGCGATTTCATCTCCTCGAGAGCGGAAGTGATCGTGTCACCAGCCGCTAACGATACGTCGATGATGGACTGACCGCGTTGCAACGAATTGCGCACGGCGTCCTGCGCCCCAACGTTGGCGCGTTGCGTTGTTGCGATGGCGAAGATCGCGCCATTGTCCTTGGCCGAAGACACCTTCATGCCGGTATTGATCCGGCTTTGGGTGGTTTCCAGCTGGGCGTTGGTCTTGTTCAGGCTCTGCAGGGCGACTGCGGCGCCGTAGTTCGTGTTGATGCTGGGCATTTCTGGCCCTCCTTGTTCACTTCAGTGATTTCCGGCGTCGTTTTGCCGCCGGGAGCTTTTTGCTCGGTGAGTAAGAAGCAATTGCCGGGCCATTTCTGATCCGCGCAAATGCCGACAACTAACTGATTTTACTGGTTTACCTTTGATTTACCCTCCTTCCGACCCGGCAGCTCTTGCCGGGCTGGTCCGTGCACAAGGCAAGAGCTGCCGGGTGCGTGTCGAGTTAATCTGCGCCTGTGCGGGTTCACCACACGGCGAAAAGGTGAAGCGTTCAGCACTGTGGCGGGCTTAGTTGCGGAAGAGGCTCAGCAGGATCGAGCTGCCCTGATTGGCGATCGACAGCGCCTGCACGCCCAGCTGCTGCTTGGTTTGCAAGGCGGTCAGCTTGGCGCTTTCTTTGGCCAGGTCTGCGTCCACCAGGTTGCCGATGCCGGCCTCGGTCGAGTCCTGCAGCTTGTTGACGAAGGTCAGCTGGCGCCCGATTGATTTAGACTGGGTGCCTAGAGTGGAGAGCGAGGAGGTAACCTTCGCAATAGCGTCATCCACCAAATCTACTGTGACATCAGTCGCTGAGATTGACTGATCTGTGACCGCAGCGATGTCCGTGTCTGTGGCCATTCCACCAGTGGCGGTGAAGCCGACCGACATCGTTCCACCAGCGATGTCCGAGACGAGCGCCGTAGGCGTCGCCTCAGTCCAAAGGTTGACGCTGTCAAAACTTGCGCCCTTCAGCGCCTCGTCGATTTCCTTACCCAAGGCTTTGAAATCAGCCAGATAAGACGTCTCGGCGGCCGAGCCGGCGACCGACGATTGAATGCTGACGGCCAGCGATTTCATCTCTTCGAGCGCGGCGGTGATGGTGTCGCCGGCGGCCAGGGCCACATCGACGATCGACTGTCCGCGCTGAAGTGAATTCCGAACCGCATCCATGGCGCCCATGTTGGCGCGTTGGGTCGTCGCGATGGCGTAAATCGCGCCGTTGTCCTTGGCCGAGCCCACCTTCAGGCCCGTCGAGACACGGTTTTGCGTGCGCTCCAACATAGCGTTGGTCGCATTGAGGTTTTGCAGCGCGACAGCGGCGCCGTAGTTCGTATTGATGCTCGTAGCCATTTTGGCTTTCCTGTTCACTTCGTGTGATGTCCGACGCCATTTTAGCGTCAGGAGCGTTTTGCTCGTTCTTCAGGAAAGCAAGGGCGGGGCCAGTCCAAAATGCGACGCCGGCCAGCCGCCGACATTGATTTCATTGAATTTATCTCGGCGGTTTGCGAAACGACCCGGCAAGCCTGCACACCAGGCGGCAGAAGTTGCCGAGTCGTTTTTGCAGGGCGTCAGTCGCGGCGTCGCACCTGCGCGTCCTGCATCGCGCGTTCGGCCAACAGGGTCTCGACCGCCAGCCGCCGCGCCCCGTCGCAGGTGACGTGACCCCCTGAAAC
>NZ_DLTK01000073.1:10236-10663 GCF_002500885.1 Brevundimonas sp. UBA7838 | reverse complement strand
CGGCGGCGATCAGCGGGGTCTTCGTGGCGCGCAGGTCCGAAACGGCAGGATTCCCTTAACCTTGCCGGCCAGCTCTGAAGATTGGGTTACGCCGCCCAGTCGCCGGGCGCCGTGTCGCGCCTCGCCTCGGCATCGCGCATAGCCTCCGCCGCGCGGTCCAGCACCTCCAGCCCGGCGCCGGGCTTGATCGCCTCGACCGTCAGAATGCGACGGAACGCCCGCGCGCCCGGCCGGCCGTGCATCAGGCCCAGCATATGCCGCGCCATCGCGGGCAGGGCGACGCCTTCGTCCAGACGCGCGGCCATATAGGGCCGATAGCGCTCCAGCGCGGCGAAGGCGTCGATGTCCTCGACCGGCGCGCCATACAGGCGACGATCCGCCTGACCCAAAATGGCCGGCTCGTGATAGGCGGCGCGGCCCAGCATGA
>NZ_DLTK01000073.1:0-10084 GCF_002500885.1 Brevundimonas sp. UBA7838 | reverse complement strand
AGGCGGCGCGGCCCAGCATGACCCCATCCAGCTTGACGCCGTCGATCTCCGCCAGATGCGCCTCGGCCGCGTCCATGGAGGCGATGCCGCCATTGATCGAGATGTTCAGATGCGGCCGCTCGCGCTTCAGCCGGCGCACCAGATCGTAATCCAGCGGCGGCACGTCGCGGTTCTCCTTGGGCGACAGCCCCTTCAGCCAGGCCTTGCGCGCATGGACGACGAAGACCTCGATCCCGACGGCGGCGCAGGCGTCCACCGTGGCGAACAGGCTGACGGCCGGGTCCTGATCGTCCACCCCGATGCGGCATTTGACGCTCGCGGGCAAGCTGACGGCCCCCTTGATCGCCGCCATACAGTCGGCCACCAACTCGGGCTCGCGCATCAGACAGGCGCCGAACCGACCCGACTGCACCCGGTCCGACGGGCAGCCGACGTTCAGATTGATCTCGTCATAGCCGAACGCCTCGCCGACCTTGGCGGCCTCGGCCAACTGCGCGGGATCCGACCCGCCCAGTTGCAAGGCCACCGGATGCTCCAGCGCATCGAACCCCAGCAGCCGCTCGCGATCCCCGTGCAACACCGCCGGCGCCGTCACCATCTCGGTGTAAAGCAGCGCCCTGCGCGTCAGCGCTCGGTGGAACGCCCGGCAATGCCGATCGGTCCAGTCCATCATCGGGGCGATGGACAGCGTGCGGGAGGCGTTCAGGGACATAGGGTTGCGGCTTGACCGGCGATGCAGGGGCGACTGCGGCTGCCCATACGCCATTTCCGCGCTGCCGTGAAATCAGAGCTCCCAATGCACGGGTGTAGCCGGAGAGGCGTCCCGTGCTGGATCACACGGGACGCTTTGGTCAGGCTTAGCGACGGGCGCGCATTTCCAGTTCGCCGATGCGGCGGCTCAGGTAGGCCGTGTCGTCGGACGAGGGGCTGGTGCGGCTGTAGGCGGCGTCCAGGCGGGCGAGGTCGCCGGCCTCGACGCGGATGTCGGCGGCTTCGGTGCGGCTGACGGTGCCCGAGCGCTCGGCGGCGGTCAAAGCGGTTTCCAGGTTCGCCAGACGGGTGCGGGCAGGCAGATTGGCGGTCGGCGTCTGTCCGGCCGGGCCGTCGCCGACCCGCAGGTCCAGGGCGTCCAGACGCGCGTCCAGATCGGCGCGCTCGCTGGCGCTGATGGAGCCGTCGGCGCTGAAGCGGCTCTCCAGCTGGATCAGGGCCTGATAGTCGGATTTCAGGCGTGTCGCCTCGGTGCGGGTGATGCGGCGCGCGGTCACGGCGGCGTTGACGCGGGTCTCGAAGTCCGCGCGGCCCTGGGCGACGGTGTCCATGTCGGCATAGCCCGAGGCGCCGGCTTCAAGGGTCTGGGTCAGGGCGGTGTAGCGGGCGTTCAGATCAGCGCGTTCCTGGGCCGAGATGCCGCCGACGGCGTATTGGTTCTCCAGATCGACCAGGGCGGAATAGTCGGCGCGCAGCCGGGTCGCGGCCGAGGCGGAGACGCCGCCGGCGCGCACGCTGGCGTCCACGCGGGTCGAGAACTGGCTCTGGCCGTCACGCAGCGGACGGCCGCCGCGCAGCCAGGCCTGATCCATGGCCGACAGGCCCAGACGGTCGCCGAACAGGGCGCCCACGACCGCGCCCAACCGATCCTGGGTCGTCGAAGGATATTGCGTCTGGGCGACTGCCGCGCCGCCCGCAAGGGTCAGGGCGGTGGTGGCGATCAGGGCGAGGCGAACGTTGCGCATGGGGAGGCTTCTTGTCGGTTGATGTCAGCCGACAAAACGACGGTCGTCCGGCTTGGTTGCCTGCCGGCGCCTCAGTCGCGAATGAAGTGCGGCACGAAGCGCGAGGTGTTCCTCGTGATGCGGCCCACATCCTCGCGCAGGCTGATGCCCGCCGGTTCGGTTCCCACGACCCAAGACCCGACGATCACATGATTGCCGTCGAACAGGGGCGGATCGCACAGCGCCTGGCGGATGTAACGCCCTGCGCCATAACCGCCGTCCACCACCTCTGCGGCGCTGACGCCCCGGTCGATCAGTTCGACATTGTCGCCCTCGCGCGAGAACAACGGCTTGCGCACATAGGACGAGCCCAGCGCCGCCTCGGCCGGATCGCCCTCGAAATAGCTTTCCAGCAGGTTGGGGTGGCCCGGATGCCGCTCCCACAACAGCGGCAGGATGGCCTTGTTGGACAGGATGCTTTTCCACGCCGGCTCCAGCACGGTCACGTCCGCCGTCGGCAGGGGCGCGGCGTAATCGTCGCGCAGCATCTGCTCCCACGGATAGAGCTTGAACATCGCCTGGATGATCCAGTTCTCGTGATCGACGAACCGGCCGTCGGCGTTCAGCCCGATCTGGTCGATGGCGACGAACTGGGGCTCCAACCCGGCCTGCTGGGCCAGGTCTTCCAGGAAGCGCACCGTCTGGCGGTCCTCGACGAAATCGGCGTCGGAGGCGAAATGCACGAAGCCGCCGTTCGGGAAGATGGCGCGGAACCGCTCGACCAGCTTCTCATGCAGGCTGTTGAACTGATCCGCATCGGCGGGCAGGGCGCCGGCCTTGATCTGGTCCTCCAGCCACAGCCATTGAAACACCGCCGTCTCATAGATGCTGGTCGGGGTGTCGGCGTTGTATTCATACAGCTTGGCCGGACCCGTCGCGCCCCCCGAGCCGGCATAGGCGAAGTCAAACCGGCCATAGAGGGAAGGGTCGCCCCGCTTCCAGCTGTCGGCCACATAGTCCCGCATGGTCTCGGGAATATCGAGCTGCTCCATCAGTCGCTCGGACTGGACGGCCTCGTTGACCAGCTCCAGGCACAGGCCGTGCAGTTCCTCGGTCGGCGCCTCGATCCCGTCCTCGATCTCGGCCAGCGAAAAGGCATAGGCCGCCGTTTCGTCCCAATAGGGTTTGCCGTCGGTGTGGCGCCAGGTGAAGCCGAGTTCCTCGGCCTTGGCGTCCCAGTCGGTGCGGGGATCGAAGCGCAGACGCTCCATGGATCAGGCCGGGTCTTTGTCGGGCGTAGATTGGCCGATGCGCGGCGTGACCACCGTCACCTCAGGCTGGCTGAGGCGGGCCAGGACGTCGTCGGCCGAGGAGTGACCGGGCAGAATGCCGGCCTCGCGCAGCTTGGCGTCCAAGTCCGCGCCGGTGCGACGATCCTCCAGCGCCTGGCTGGCGTTCAGCTTCTCTTCCTGGATCGCCTGGCGCTGTTTAATGCGTTGCAGGCTGTCCGCCGCCGAGCCGATGCGCGACTGGGCGCCGGCCGAGTTCAGGGCGACCGACGTCTGGGCCTTCTGGACGGAATCGTTGACCTTGACGATGTCGATCTCGCGACGAAGCGTCTCGATCTTCTGGTCGGTCGAGGCGATGGCCGTGCGCAGGCGCGTCTCGGCCGTCTTCATGTCCTCGATCAGCGGACCGCGGCTGGTGATCTCGACCTCCAGCTCGGCGATGCGGCCGGCGACTTCACGCGCGAGGTCGGTCTTGCCCTGACCCAGGGCGGTGCGGGCCGAGCTTTCGTATTTGGCGATCTGGTCGCGGAAGCTGGCCATCTCGTTTTCGGCCATGCGGCGGCGCGCCACCAGGCCGGCCAGGTCATCGCGGGCCTTGCCCTGGGCGTTGTCGGCGTCGCGAATTTCCTGGTCGAGGATCTTAAGCGCATTGGCGTCGACGACGCCCTGGGCTGCATCGTGGGCCGAGCCGCGGAACAGGGCGGACAGTTTTCTGAGCATGGACATAGTCGGTCTTCCGGGATCAGGCGGCGTCGGCGCCGAAGGTTTCACGCAGTTCGGTGGCGTCGATCGCATTCTCGGCCAGGGTGCGCAGTTCGATCAGGATGGTCTGAAGCGTCGTCTTGCAAGAGAGTTCGCCCATCAGCTCATACACGTCTTCGCCACCGACATTGGTGATGGCGAAGTTGGACAGGGGCACCACGCGCTGGGCCTTCAGCAGGAACTCGTTAAAGGCGTGGCGATCCTTTTGCTCGGCGACGGGCCACAACAGGACCGAACAGACGATCTGCGCGCCGCCGACGCTCAGATAGACCGGCAGGTCGCCGTATTCGTGCATGGTCGCCAGCAGCACCGGCTCGGCGCCCTCGACCACGCGCAGGGTCATTTCGCCGTCACGCAGCAGGGTTGAGCCGTCCAGAGCCGCCTTGATGGCAGGCACGGTCCAGGGGGTCTCGATCACGGCGTCCATTTGATGGTCGTCTCCAGAGGTGATGGAATCGGAAGTGGGGCGGCGCGGGCGCCCCGCAAGCTGCGGCCCGCGTGTTGAGTCTGTGACGATGGCGCGCACGGCCGCCTTGACGTCGTCGCGGGCGGCGGCCGGCACCCAAAGCTCCAGCTTGACCAGGCCTGCTTCACGACGCGCCTGTCGCCACGCACGAATGCGGTCGTTGGCGGCGGAAGAGGGCGATGTGTCGGTCGGCATATCGTTACATGAAACGCGTAACATGAACGCTTGACTTGACGCAAGATCGGACGGAATGTCGCGCCATGAACCGCCTCATTCGGTCCCAACGCTTCTGTTCGCTCGCCGTCGGCGCGCATCGGGCCTAGATAGTCGCCCATGTTCAAGAAGCTTTTCGGATCGTCGGAGAAGGCCGCGCCCGCCAATCGGCTGGCGACCGTGCGCAACATCACCGTGGGCCGCACCGTGTCGCTGGACCCGCTGGCTTGGCGCCGGCTGGGCGAAGAGACCCATTTCACCCTGGATCGCGACGTGCTCGACATCTCGGCGCAGGGGTTGGTCAGCCTGGACAGCGGCCAGTTCGTCCATCGCTTCTACACCGACGACCACGTCATGCTTCAGGCCATGAGCGACGACGAGGCCGGGCTGGAATCCTACGACTTCAGCCTATTCGTGCCCTGGACCTCGGCTTATCCGCCGGGCGAGCGCGAACGCCGCATCTGGCGCGACCGCCTGTCGGCGCCGGTCTTTCACGGCGCGGCCGAGGAGTTGCCCGACTATCCCCGCTTCTGGTTCGCCGAGAGCGACGCCATCCAGCCGCCGGTCACCCTTTGGGAGACGATCTGGGACGACCGCGCCGCGACCGCGCCCTATGCCAAGATCTTCCAGACCTGCATGCTGTATGCGCGCGAACTGGGCGGCGGGCGCGAACTGATGCTGGCGCTTGAGCAGCAGCCCGAGGGCGGCGACACCACGCACGAAATCATGATCGGCATTCCGCTGGAAATGGCCGAGTTCCGCGCCTGATCGCGCAATCCGAGGGGGCAAGACCGATGTTCGACTGGTTCATTTTTCAGCAGGGGGCGATCGCCTTCCTGATCGCCTTCGCCATGGCGGGCGCCTTCACCCTGGCCTTCAAACTGATCTACCAGTGGGTCACACCGTATCACGAACATACGCTGATCCGGGAAGGCAACACGGCCGCCGCCATTGCTCTCGGGGGCGCCCTGATCGGCTATGTCCTGCCTCTGGCTTCGGCCCTGTCGCACACCGTCAGCCTGATGGAGTTCGCAGCCTGGGCCCTTCTGGCCGGCGTGATCCAGATCGTCGTCTTCGTCGCCATCAGCCGAATGGCCTTCCGCAATCTGGTCGTCCGCATCGAGGCGGGCGAGATCGCCGCGGCCGTCTATCTGGCCTCCATCTCCATCTGCGTCGGCCTGCTCAACGCCGCCTGCATGACGTCGTGAACCCATGACCGACCCCAAAGAGCTGCCCCAGAACCTGGCCAAAACCGACACCATGCGCCGGCTGAAGCGCTCGCGCGTCCTGCACGTCAGCAGCCTGATGGCGACCGCCAGCTTCTCGCTGGCCGCCTGCGGCTCGCCCCAGCGCGTCCCGGCGCCCGAGCCCGAACCGACCTTGGCCTATCAGTCGTTGGACGAGTGCAAGGCCGCCAACGACATTCCCGACAACGAATGCGACGCTGCCCTGACCAAGGCTCAGCAAGAGGCCGCTAAGACCGCGCCGCGCTACGCCACGCGCGAGGAGTGCGAGGGTCAGTGGGGACCGTCGCAATGCCAGCCGAACAACAACGGCGGCTCCTTCTTCACCCCGCTGCTGACCGGATTCATCGTCGGCCAGATGCTGAACGGCGGCGGATATCGCGGCGGCGGACCGCTGTACCGCGACCGCGAGGGGCGGCTGTCGAACGGATATGGCGGCGGCTACGCCTACCGCGACTATCGCACCGGCAAGACCCTGACCAACGCGCGCGAGCATGGCGACGTCGCCCGTCAGGCCCCGACGCGGGTGCAGAGCCGCACCACCGTCGTCTCGCGCGGCGGCTTCGGCGGCGGCGGCCGGGGCTACGGCGGCTGATACAGTTCTGGCGCCGGGCGCCGGTCTTCCCCTAATAGGGATCGCTCTCACGCTTCACGACAGACCGGACCGCCTCGCCTCATGACCGCATCGCCGCCCCCGAATGGAGGCCTGGACGTCGAAAGCTGGGGCGACCCCGAGGATCCCATCGTCCTGCTGATCGGCGCGCCCGAGCATCTGTCCGGCGACTGGCGCCGGTCGGTGCGCGCGCTGGTCGAGGCCGGCCGCCACGTCATGCTCGCAGCCGATTTTGATGAAGCGGACGACAGCTCCGCCGCCCTGCGTCGACTGCTGACCGAGCTTCCCTCTCGCCCGGCCATCGTCTGTTCCGACACGACTCTGGACGCGGTCGCGCCTGCGCTCGCCGTCACCGGCCCGGCCTTGGCCAGCTGTCTGGCGGTCGTCGCCGAAGGGCAGGAGGCTGTCTCGCCCGAGCTTGAGGCGCAGTTGGCCGGCGTCCCGATCCAGACGATCGCGCGCGCCGAGGCGCCCGACGCGGTCGAGACCGAGAACGCCGCCCTTCTGGGCTTTCTCGAACGCCACGCCCCGCGCGACGCCCTGTATTATCAGGCCGGCTCCGACCCCCGCACTCTGCGCGACGCCCTGGGCTGTTTCGCCACCGGGGTCACGGTGGTCACGACCCTCGACGAGGCCGGACAGCCCGTCGGCCTGACCGCCAACTCCTTCTCCTCGGTGTCGCTGGACCCGCCGCTGATCCTGTTCTGCCTGGCCCGTTCGTCCACCAATGTCGACCGTTTCCGCCAGGCCGAACATTTCGCCATCAACGTCCTGCATATCGGCCAGCAGCCGACCTCCGGCGTCTTCGCCCGATCTCAGGCCGACCGGTTCCAGGACGTGGCGTGGGAGACCTGGGACACCGGCGCGCCCATCCTTTCGGGCGCCCTGGCCAGCTTCGAATGCGGAACCGAACAGATCGTCGAGGCCGGCGATCACCTAATCATCATCGGCCGGGTCCGGCGCGCCCGGTTCGAGCCGCGCCGCGATCCGCTGCTCTATTTCCGGGGCAAGTATCGGCGGCTGCACTTTTCCTGACCGGCCGGGATCGCTATCTCTCGCCCGAAATAGAGGAAGCCGTCCCCATGTCCGCGACCACGTCCGCCGATCCCGTCGTCATCGTCTCCTATGCCCGCACCCCGATGGGCGGTTTCCAGGGCGCGCTGTCCGACGCCAAGTCCACCGACCTGGGCGCCGTCGCGGTCAAGGCGGCGCTGGACCGCGCGGGCCTCGATCCGCAAAAGGTCGAGCAGATCATCATGGGCTGCGTCCTGCCTGCGGGCCTGGGCCAGGCGCCGGCGCGTCAGGCGGGCATGGGCGCAGGCCTGCCCACCGCGACCGAGGCGACCACCATCAACAAGATGTGCGGCTCGGGCATGCAGGCGGCCATGATGGCGCACGATGCGCTGGTCGCCGGTTCGGCCGATGTGATCGTGGCGGGCGGCATGGAGTCCATGACCAACGCCCCGTATCTGATGCAAAAGCACCGGGGCGGCGCGCGCATCGGCCACGACGTCATTTCCGACAGCATGTATCTGGACGGGCTGGAGGACGCCTACACCCCCGGCAAGCTGATGGGCCAGTTCGCCGAGGACACGGCCAAGGACTATCAGTTCACCCGCGAGCAGCAGGACGCCTACGCCATCGAAAGCGCCGGTCGGGCCAAGCGGGCCCAGGAAACGGGCGCCTTCGACGCCGAGATCGCCTCGGTCGAGGTCAAGACCCGCAAAGGCCCCGTCACCGTCGACCGCGATGAACAGCCGACCAGGTCCGACCCGTCCAAGATCCCCAATCTGAAGCCCGCCTTCGGCAAGGACGGCACGATCACCGCGGCTTCCGCCGCCTCGATCTCGGACGGCGCCGCCGCCCTGGTCATGATGCGCCAGTCGACCGCCCAGGCCCTGGGCCTGACGCCGGTCGCCCGCGTGGTTAGCCAGGCCGCCCACGCCCACGAGCCGCACCTGTTCACCACTGCCCCGGTCTTCGCCCTGCAAAAGGCGCTGAAGAAGGCGGGCTGGAGCGCCGACGACGTCGATCTGTGGGAGGTCAACGAGGCCTTCGCTATCGTGCCGATGATCGCCATGCAGGAACTCGGCATCCCCCACGACAAGATCAACGTCAACGGCGGCGCCTGCGCCCTGGGCCACCCGCTTGGAGCTTCAGGAGCACGCGTCCTGACCACCCTGCTGTCCGCCCTGAAAGCCCACGGCAAAACCCGCGGCATGGCCGCCCTCTGCATCGGCGGCGGCGAAGCCACCGCGATGGGCGTGGAGTTGGTTTAGGGCCGGCGTGTTGTCTTGAGCGAACGCTGCGAGCGTCCTCTTCGGGTGGCTAGCATATCTAGTTGCTAGAGGCCTGCTTGCGTTAAGTGCGGCCAATCGTGAATGAAATCACGGTTTGGTCGCCGTTCTCGTGAAACGCGATATCGCGCCCATCCACCTGACGACGACTGCTACAGCCAAGCAAGTCCCAACTGGCGGTCGCGGGCTTGCCAATGGCCGAAGGCCATCGTGCGTATGGCAGATCTCGAGGCGGAGTGAGCGCATCGCAGGGCCGTAGCAAAGCGGATTCGACAGCCGACCTGATCTCTGGATCTCTAAATAATGCGCTGTTCAATGTGAGCCGGATGCAAAGCTCCAGTTCGCGGCAGTCTTGATTGTCGCCTGGACCGAGCAGCGCACATCCCTGCTGCAGCGAGAAGAAATGCTGGAGCGAGTCTTCCGCGCAAAGGCCGGACTTGCCGATCGTATAGGCCTTGTCGCCGAAGGCTTCGTAGAAGCTCTTTCCCAGCTTTTTCCGGATGACCGCTTCCGTCGCCGCCGCCCGGAATGCGTCGCCGTAAGGAGCCGGATCGTACCCGATCAAAGGCGGCCCTTTCGGAAATGGAGCGCATCCGGCGAGAGTGAGGAGACCAAGGGCGAAAAGGGATCGGAGGCTCATGGATGCACTCTGATCGGGCCGCCGAAAAAGCTCAACAGTTCGCGCTCGCAGCCTACGGGCAGAACGTCTCGGATAGGCCGAAAACCGCAGCAGCTTTTCGGCTGGCCATATATGCCAAAGCCTTAAGCCGCGAACGCCGCCCGGATCGGCTGCACCGTCTGGTCGGGCCGCTTCACCGGCAGGTCGAAGCTGACGACCGTGCCGACGCCCGGCTGGCTTTCCATGCTCAGCTGGCCGCCGTGCATTTCAATCAGGGATTTGGTCAGGGCCAGGCCCAGGCCGGTGCCTTGAGTGGTCTTGGAATGCTGGCCCTCGACCTGTTCGAACGGGCGGGCGAGGCGCACCAAATCTTCGGGCGCGATGCCGATGCCGGTGTCCGCGCAGGCGACGCGGACGCGGTCCTCGCCCTGCGCGCCAATGAAGGGTTTCAGCGACACGACGATGGAGCCGCCCTCAGGCGTGAACTTCACGGCGTTGGAGATCAGGTTCAGCATCACCTGTTTGACGCCGCGCTGATCGGCCTCGATGTCGGGCAGGTCGCCGGCCTCGACCGCGATCTTGAGGCCCGCCTCCTGCACCTTGCCGCGCATCAGCCGCACCGCGTCCTCGCACACCTCGCGCAAGGAGACCGGCTCAAAGTGCAGGGTCATCTTGCCGGCCTCGATCTTGGCCATGTCCAGCACGTCGTTGATCAGGCTGAGCAGGTGCTGGCCCGACTTCAGGATGTCGCCGGCGTATCCCTTGTATTTCGCGTTTAGCGGCCCGAACAGCTCGCTGGCCATGATCTCTGAGAAGCCGTTGATGGCGTTCAGCGGCGTGCGCAGTTCGTGGCTCATATTGGCCAG
>NZ_DLTK01000127.1:113486-114245 GCF_002500885.1 Brevundimonas sp. UBA7838 | reverse complement strand
CAATATGGCGGTCTGAAACGACAATGGCCGCATCCGTTTGCCGGATGCGGCCCTGTCAGATCAGCCGATCGCGCCGACGCAGCCCTCGGCGTCGCCTGGCGCCAGATCGGCGTCCGTCAGGGCGATGGTCCAGCCGTGATGGGTGTTCAGGCCCCAGCGTCGCGCGCCGCCGCCGTCGCCGGCGTCCCCGCCCGCCGTGACAACCACGCGTCGGCCCTTGGGCAGAGCCGGCGGATCGATCTTTCCGACCGCCAGAGACGTCGGCGTCTCGCCGCCGTAACCGTCGAACACGCTCAGCATCGACCATTCACGACGCAGGCCCATCCACCAAGCGTCCTCGGTATTGATCGCCAGCACGGCGATCCCGTGGCCTTCGGCGGCGAAGGCCAAGGCCTTTTGCGGATCGCGCACCATCTTGATGTCGGCGGCGGCGCCGAAACGCAGGCGCGCGCCGTCATACGCGCGGGTCGGTTCGATCGGGGCCCAGACCTGCACCTGAAGGCGGCCCTGGCGCGCCAGGCCCCAGCCGACGATCTCGCGCCACAGATGTTCGACCGCCTCGGCATTCTCGGGCTGCGCCTGCTTGAGCATGCGCGAGAGGACGGTTTGTTCGCGATCGGGACGCAGCTTGGTGTGCGGTCCCGTGGGTGCGTCCTTGGCCCTGCCGACGGTGGCGGCGATGGCCAGACGTTGCTCGAACAGGGCCAGGATCTGGTCATCGATGCCGTCGATTTCGGCGCGCAGCGCGGCCAGCGCCTG